>CAZATM010000106.1:0-14111 GCA_964488065.1 uncultured Neisseria sp. | reverse complement strand
ACCTGTAACAGCCTTGCAATTACTAACAACAATGGTGTGTTGGCGTGTAATTCTTATTTTCATCAATAACCATCTTTTATCCATTTGCAGGTCAGCTCATAATTGGCATTCATCTTGGCTAATTAATCATATTTTACAATTCTTTGTAATTTCACAACCGAAGCAAATGGATGTTACAATTTTTACAGATTTTTCAGCTCATCGGAAACCTTCTGCTACAGTTGCGAATGGTTTCCGTTTTTTATTTAGTTCTGAATTCTTATTCGTAATGATCTGTGTTTGTTAAATTGGAATTTTTCGGAATCCTTGCAATAAGATGTCTGCAGATTATTGTTGGAAATAGCTTGCATTTTATTGATTTGTAATGCTATAATACCGTCCCTGCTACCCTTGTGTGTGGCGGGATTTTATTGGTCAATTGTAACCAAGCCCTTGATGTGTAAGCATTTTGGGTGTAATAATTAGAAAGGTAATAATATAATGAGTCTCGGATTATTAGGCCAAAAGCTGGGAATGACTCGTGTATTTGCCGAGGATGGTTCTTCCATTCCAGTAACTGTGTTATCGGTTGCTGCAAATCGCGTAGTTCAGGTTAAAACCCAGGCAACTGACGGTTATGATTCAGTTCAAGTTGCTTTCGGTAGCAAAAAAGCTAACCGTGTAACTAAGCCGTTAAAAGGTCACTATGCTAAAGCTGGCGTTGAAGCTGGTTCGGCATTGCAAGAATTCCCTTTAACTGCTGAGGAAATCGCTCAGTATCAGCCAGGTGCAACTATTTCTGTAGAGATTTTCTCTGCCGGTCAAATGGTTGATGTAACTGGTACGTCAAAAGGTAAAGGTTTTTCTGGCGTTATCAAACGTCATAATTTCTCATCTAACCGTGCAACACATGGTAACTCTGTATCACATAATGCACCGGGTTCTATTGGTCAACGCCAAGATCCAGGTCGTGTATTCCCAGGTAAAAGAATGGCGGGTCACTTAGGTAATGTTAAAGTTACTACCCAAAATCTGGAAGTGGTTCGTGTTGATGCCGAACGTGGTTTATTGCTGATTAAAGGTGCGGTACCCGGATCTAAAGGCGGTAAAGTTGTAGTTCGTCCAAGTGTGAAGGCAGGTGCGTAATGGAATTAAAATTAGTTAATATTCAAGGTGCTGATGCCGGTGTGGTAACTGTTAGTGAATCAGTTTTTGCCCGTGATTACAACGAATCATTGGTTCACCAAGTTGTTACTGCCTATTTGGCAAATGCCCGTAGCGGTAATCGCAAACAAAAATCTCGCTCTGAAATAGCGAAATCTACTAAAAAGCCATGGAGACAAAAAGGTACTGGACGTGCACGTGCCGGTACAGCTTCTTCTCCAATCTGGCGTGGTGGTGCGCGGACATTCCCGAATACTCCTGAGGAAAATTTCTCTCATAAAGTAAATCGTAAAATGTATCGTGCCGGTATGGCAGCTATTTTATCTAAATTAGTTGCTGATGGTCGGTTGGTAATTGCCAATGACATCAATATTGATACTCCAAAAACTAAATCTTTTGTTCAAGCATTAAACAACATGTCTTTGGGCAATGAAACAGTATTGGTGGTGGTTGATGAGTTGACTGAAAATGTATATTACGCTTCACGTAATTTGCCAACCGTATTAGTGTTGGAAGCTCATCAAATCGATCCATATAGCTTATTGCGTTGCAACAAAGTTGTGTTTACGCAAAAAGCACTTGAACAAATTGGGGAGCAATACTCATGCTAAAAATGGATTTATATAATGTATTAATTTCTCCGATTGTAACTGAGAAATCAAATAATTCAGCAGAAAAATACCAACAGGTAGTTTTTAAAGTATTAAAACAAGCTACTAAACCAGAAATTAAAGCTGCGTTTGAATTGGCTTTTAATGCTCAGGTTGATTCTGTTCGCGTGCTAAATGTTCATGGTAAAGCTAAACGTTTTGGTCGCTTCAATGGCCGTCGCGATAACTGGAAAAAAGCTTATATCAGCTTAAAACCGGGTCAAGACTTTGATCTTTCTGCAAATCAGAAATAAAGGAGCGCTAAAACATGGCTATCGTAAAATTAAAACCAACTACACCGGGACAACGCGGTGTAATTAAAGTGGTTACGCCGGGTTTACATAAAGGTAAACCGCATGCAGCGTTAACCGAATCTCAAAAACGTGGTTCAGGTCGTAACAACGCCGGTCGTATTACCGTGCGTCATAAAGGTGGCGGTCATAAACAACAATATCGTATTATCGATTTCAAACGGAATAAATTAGATATTCCGGCAACAGTTGAAAGAATTGAATACGATCCTAACCGTACTGCGCATATCGCATTATTGTGCTATGCTGATGGTGAACGTCGCTATATTATTGCGCCTAAAGGACTTGAGGCTGGACAAACTGTAGTATCTGGTGCTGATGCACCGATCAAAGTTGGTAATACTCTGCCGTTAAGAAATATTCCGGTTGGTACTACTGTCCACTGCGTTGAAATGCAACCTGGTAAAGGAGCTCAGTTGGCTCGCTCTGCCGGTACTTCAGTTCAATTGCTGGGTCGTGAAGGTATTTATGCTCAGTTACGCTTGCGTTCTGGTGAAATCCGCAAGGTTCATCTGGATTGTAAAGCTACTGTTGGTATCGTTTGTAATGACGAACACAGTCTGCGCCAATATGGTAAAGCTGGTGTGAAACGCTGGTTGGGTATTCGTCCTACCGTGCGTGGGGTTGCTATGAATCCGGTTGATCACCCACACGGTGGTGGTGAAGGTAAAACTGCAGCAGGTATGCATCCAGTATCTCCATGGGGCCAAAAAACTAAGGGTTATAAAACTCGTAGTAATAAGCGTACTGATAACATGATTATCCGCGATCGTCGTCGCAAATAGTAGGTAAGGAATAAAAATGGCTCGTTCATTGAAAAAAGGTCCTTTTATAGACCATCACTTGATTAATAAAGTGTTAACGGCTGTAGAAAAAAGTGACAAACGTCCAATCAAAACTTGGTCTCGTCGTTCTACAATTTTGCCAGAAATGATTGGTTTAACCATCGCTGTCCATAATGGTCGTGCTCATGTGCCGGTGTACATTACCGATAACATGGTTGGTCACAAATTGGGTGAGTTCTCATTGACTCGCACTTTCAAAGGCTATGCAGCCGATAAAAAAGCTAAACGCTAAGGAGTAGAAAATGTTAGTAAAAGCTTATGCTAAAAATATTCGTGTTTCTGCTCAAAAAGCGCGCTTGGTTGCTGATCTAGTTCGTGGTATGCCGGTTGCTCGTGCTTTGAATGTTTTGACATTCAGCACCAAGAAATCTGCCGGGATTATCAAGAAAACTCTGGAATCTGCGATTGCCAATGCAGAACACAATGAAGGTGCAGATATTGATGCACTTTTGGTTAAAGAAATTTACATTGATAAAGGACCTAGCCTGAAACGCTTTACAGCGCGTGCTAAAGGTCGCGGTAGCAAGATTGAAAAACAAACTTGCCATGTCAATGTAGTAGTTGGTTATAAATAGGAGATCAACATGGGACAAAAGATTGACCCTCGTGGGTTCAGATTAGCAGTTACAAAAGATTGGTCTTCTCGTTGGTTTGCCAATAACCAATCATTTTCTTCAAACCTGATTGAAGATATTAAAATTCGTGAATATATCATGAAGAAATTTGGTCGTCGCGCTGCGATTGGCCGTGTGGTAATCGAACGTCCGGCTAAGAGCATCAAAGTAACTATGTTTACTGCTCGTCCGGGTGTGGTTATCGGTAAAAAGGGCGAAGGAATTGAGCAAATCAAAAAAGAATTGCAAAAATTTACCACCGTACCGTTACATGTAAATGTTGAAGAAATTCGCAAACCGGAATTAAACGCGCAAATCGTTGGTGATCAAGTTGCTCAACAATTGGAAAAACGCGTGGCTTTCCGTCGTGCAATGCAACGTTCAATGCAAGCAGCGATCAAACTTGGTGCTTTGGGTATCAAGATTGAAACTTCTGGTCGTTTGAATGGTATTGAAATTGCGCGTAGCGAATGGTATCGTGAAGGACGTGTTCCTTTACATACTTTGCGTGCTGATGTTGATTATGCAACTTCAGAAGCGTTAACTACTTATGGTATCATTGGGGTTAAGGTTTGGATTTACAAAGGTGATATTAATCCAAATAAAAACCGTTTCTTTAAACCTGCACAACAGGAAGAAGATCGTAAAGCCAATAGAAAACCAGGTGCCCGTAAACCTGCACCAAGAAAAAGAAAGGTAGAAAAAGATGCTATCGCCTAATCGTTTAAAATACCGTAAAGTTCAAAAAGGTCGCAATAAAGGTATTGCAACCCGAGGTAACAAAGTGAGTTTTGGTGATTTTGGTCTGAAAGCTATTTCCCGCGGTCGTTTGACTGCCCGCCAAATTGAGGCGGCTCGTCGTGCGATGACTCGTCACATTAAACGTGGCGGTCGGGTATGGATTCGGGTGTTCCCAGATAAACCGATTTCTAAAAAACCAGCGGAAGTTCGTATGGGTGGCGGAAAAGGTTCTCCGGAATACTTTGTGGCTGAGATTCGTCCAGGTGCAATGTTGTATGAAATGGATGGTGTTAGTGAAGAATTGGCACGTGAAGCATTCCGTTTAGCGGCAGCCAAATTGCCTTTTAAAACATCTTTTATTGTTAGACAGGTGGGTGAATAATGACTAACACTGAATTAAGAGCAAAATCAGTTGAAGAGCTGAATACTGAATTAGAATCATTATTAAAAGCTCACTTCTCATTGCGGATGCAAGTTGCAATGCAAAATCTTGCCAAAACCAGTGAAATAAGAAGAGTGCGTCGTGATATCGCACGAGTTAGAACTATTTTACATGAGAAGGCTTAATATTATGACTAAAGTAATTCGTACTTTAACTGGTAAAGTAGTTAGCGATGCTAATGATAAAACCGTATCAGTATTGATCGAACGTCGGGTTAAACATCCGTTGTATGGCAAAATTATCAAAAAATTTGCCAAATATCTGGCTCACGACGAAAATAATCAATATAAAGTTGGTGATCAAGTAGTTATTGCTGAAACTAAGCCAATTTCTAAAAATAAAGCCTGGATTGTTCAATCATTGGTTGAAAAAGCCTAAGTTTTATTTAGCTAGATTATAAAAAAGGTTGCCCAAGCGGCAACCTTTTTTATTGCGTGTGATTTAACAATTCTTGTTGTACTTTCTGTAATGCTTCAATATGATCCGTGGTTGGCATAAATTCCATGGCGATGTAGCCACTATAGTTTAGTTCGGATATTTTCTTGTACAAATTTTGAAAATTAATCTCTCCTGTTCCTGGTTGATGACGTCCTGGAACATCGGCTAAATGAATTAAGCCAATATATTTAATATAGCGCTCAAGATTATTTATTAGATTTCCACCGGAGAGCTGTGCATGATATACATCAAACAATAATTTAATCTGTGGGTTATCAATTTCTTCTATCATTTTTACGGTTTCTGGTACCGACCAAAAAAAAGAATCAGGATTTTGTTCGCAATTAATGTGTTCAATCAATAAATTGAACCCCAGTGGCTCTATTATTTTTAGTACTAATTTTAGATTTTCCAAACAGGTGACATATTGTTCATCTTTTGAATAGTTTGCGATACTATCGCCGGCTACTATAATCAAATTTGAGCAATCAAGTTTCTCCATTATTTTAATTTTTTGCTGTATATCCTTCAAAAATATTGCGCGTTGTGTTATATCTAGGCAAGAAATTTTTGGCGTTCCGGATTTAACCATGTCACAGGTAATGCTATCTATACTGACGCCGAGTTCATTTAACTTTTGTCTATAAAAGAGAAAGTCATCCTCTGACCAGTTTTCATATTCTCTGGTTAGCTGCACGGAATGGATGCCTGCGGCTACTATTTGTTTTATCCGTTCAATGAATGGGAGGTTTGGCAAAAATGGCCAGAGCATGACTGAGAGTTTGTAGGAATTATCTGGGGGGAGTGAATTTATATTTTTTTTCATAGTTTATGAACTTTAAATGGTGTCATTGATTGGGTTTTTATCTATCTTCATTAAGGCGGTTACTCATTATAAACCTACTTACTAAGAGTTACTGAAAATTTTAACACCAATGTCATTTATTTCTGTAGCAATGGGAATATCTAACTCTATCTCAAATATTGTTGCCATCCTCCCTGCCATCCAATAGAATCCTATTAAACCAACTAATTCAACTAATTGTCGATTGGATAATTGATTTTGTGCAGATTGGAAAACTTCAGGTGGGATAGTAGGAGCATTTAGAGCTGCGATGGTAAATTTTAAAGCAGCTAACTCAGTGGGATTAAATATTTCCGTAGTTATATTCAGTATTTCTATTGCAGAAATCTGTTCGGGAGTTACTCCTGCGGTCTTAGATGGTTGAACATGTTGAACCCATTCATATTTACAAGGTAAAATTTTCGCTAGTAATAAAATCACTAGTTCACGAGTTTTACGGGGTAATTCGAGTGCTGCGTACTGTGCCGCGGCAATTCGATAACTGGTTTTATTGTATTTACTGAGTGGGACCATGTTGTAAATAGTTTTAGATTTATTTGTTTTAGCAGATTTTGTATATCTTCTGGTAATGCAGTTATCTCAGGATTTGCAATCTTGCCCATGTTTTGCTCCATTTTATGAGTTGATGGTTTATGATTTTATAAAATTGAATATGCTAATAAATGTGTATTATCAAGTTTATTAGGTTATTATTTTCAATTTCCGCAATTAGATATACTGCGGCATTTTAGCACAGTTGGAATAAGTGCAAAATTGATTTTTATGATACAATGACAACTGAGTTTATGAAAAATAGTATGTCTACTAGTTCTTATAGAACAAACTATTTGGCATGAATAGTTACCGTGGCTAATATAGATTATTTTGTACCACACTATGTTGTATCTGAGGATATAAAAGTTTAATTTATTGAGGAGCAATTATGGACAATGCAACTAATTTAATCGTGCAGGAAGTTAAACAAATTGAAAATGAAATCTGGAAGTTAGCAGTTGATATTTGGAATTATAATGAATTAAGCTTGGATGAAGTGCAAAGTTCACAGGCCGCGGCAAAATTTTTGGCTGAACGGGGTTTTACTCTGAGTCACGCCGGTATTGGCGGAATTGATACTGCCTGGATTGCTAGTTGGGGGAGTGGTGACCCGGTAATTGGTTTTACCGCGGAATATGATGCTCTGCCTAATTTGGGAAATGATACGGTAGCATGTAGATGCCCGCGTAAAGATGGTAATACCAATGGTCATGGCTGTGGTCACAATTTAATTGGTGCCGCGGCAGTGGGAGCAGGGGTTGCATTAAAACAGTACATAGAAAAGCATTCGCTGGCAGGAACTATTAGAATTTTTGGTTGTCCGGCAGAGGAATTATTAACCGGTAAAAATTACATGGCAAAGGCTGGTGCTTTTGATGGATTGGATGCCTGTTTGCATTTTCATCCATTTCCCAATACTACGGTGATTAACGTCAAGACAACAGCATATCAAAGTATGTATGTTGAATTTAAGGGTACTTCCAGCCATTCAGGTGTGGCTCCCTGGTTGGGAAGGAGTGCCTTGCATGCAGTCGAAATATTTCTCCATGGGATAAACGTTATGCGTGAGCAGATGGTTCCTGAAGCACGGGTTCATTACATAATACAACAAGGTGGTAGCGCGGCTAATATTGTACCGGATTATGCAAAAATAAATATTGTCTATCGCGGACCAAATGCTGAAAATGTCAGTAAATATGCCGATTGGATACATCGAATTGCGGATGGCGCTGCGCAAATTACAGAAACTGCTGCTATCGTTACGGATATTTGTGCGTGTTATGATTTATTGCCTAATCAGGTTTTGGCTGATTGTATTTCAAAACATCTACAGGTGCTGGGAACTCCGGAGTGGAGTGAGGAAGAACAACAGTTTGCCCGTAAAATACAGCGTGCCGAGGGGGTTAAAGAGCTTGGTTTGGCAACAGCGATTACTCCGGATATGAAAGGTGCAGCGGTTGGTGGTACAACGGATGTTGGAGATATCAGTTATATTGTTCCAACCTCTGGGGTTGCGGTTTCTTGTTGGCCACTATTGTTTGCGCCACACACGTGGGCGGCTACTGCCTGCAATGGAATGAGCATCGGTAAAAAAGGAATGTTGCGAGCTATCGAAGTGTTGGCTTTAACTGGACTTGATTTAATTAGCGATCCACAACTTCTAGCCAAAGCACGCGAGGAGTTTATTTCGCGAACTAAAAATAAACCGTATAAGTCATTATGTAGCGCGGATAAACCAATATTGGCGGAAGGCCATGAGCATTTTATTTCCAGTGGACATGATGAAATGCTAAACAGCATTCTATCGGATATTGGCAATAATAATAACTAAAGACCGCAGCTGCGGTCTTTTTTGTGGGCAAGGGGTTGAGAAATAAGCGCACGGTTAGCTAAATGATATTGTAATTAAAACTTGCAAATAAAATACAACAAATAGTATAATAATGTTATCTTTAAAATGAAACATAAATTTTTGTAAGGAGAAGATTATGTTTTGCTATCAGTGTGAACAAACGGTACGTGATAACGGCAATCAAGGTTGTACAGTCATCGGTAACTGCGGTAAAGATGAAAAAACCGCTAATTTACAGGATTTGCTGATTTTTGCAGTGCAGGGAATTGCACCGTATGCCTTGGAATGTAATCAAATAGGAATAAAAACTCCGGAAGTTGATGAATTTGTGGCTAAAGCAATTTTTGCGACATTGACCAATGTTAACTTTGATGCCGAACGGATTATTGGCTATACCCGTCAGGCAATAATTTATCGTGAAGATCTAAAAGCTCAATATCAGGCGTATTGCCGGGAAAACAATCAGCCGGTTACCGAATTTAATAGCGAAGTTGTTAATTTTAAATTAATGAGCAGCGATATTGCAATACAAGGGCAAGCCGATAGCGGCATTGGCAGTTTTGATAATTTATTTTTAACCGTCGGCGAAGATGTTGCCGGTCTCTATGGTTTGATTGTTTTTGGTTTAAAAGGTATTGCCGCCTATACCGACCATTCCTTTGAATTGGGTTATACCAATCCGGAAATTTACACTCGAATTTATCAATGCCTGGCGTTTTTGTCCGAGCAATCAAGTGATGCCGGAAAATATCTGGAATGGGCTACTAAACTCGGTGAAACCAATTATTGGGCATTGGAATTACTTGATAAGGCCACTACCGAAACTTATGGACATCCGGAACCAACGCAAGCGCGGATTACTCCAGTGGCAGGAAAGGCGATTTTAGTTAGTGGACATGGTTTGAACGATTTGAAAGATCTGTTAGATCAAACTATGGGCAGCGGAATTAATGTTTATACTCATGGTGAAACTTTACCGGCGTTGGCATTGCCGGAATTAAAAAAATATCCGCATTTAATTGGTAATTATGGTGGCGCGTGGCAGGACCAGCAAACCGAATTTGCCGAATTTCCCGGCGCAATTTTAATGACTACCAATTGTCTGATTGCTCCACAACCGGCCTATGCCAACCGGATTTTCACCATGGGTACCGTTGGTTGGTCACATATCCCGCATATTCAAAATCGCGATTTTACACCGGTAATCGAGGCAGCATTGGCTGCGCCGGGATTTAGCGCAACCCCGGAAGCGCAATATATTCCAATCGGTTTTGCCCGTAATACCGTCTTGGGTGTCGCCGATAAGGTGATTGATGCAGTTAAAACCGGTGCGGTTAAACATTTCTTCCTGATTGGTGGTTGTGATGGTGCTAAATCCGGTCGAAACTACTATACTGATTTTGCCATGGGTGTGCCGGATGATTGCATGATTTTGACCTTGGGCTGTGGTAAATATCGTTTTAATAAACACGATTTTGGTACTATTGGTGGCTTACCGCGCCTACTGGATATGGGACAGTGCAATGACAGTTATTCGGCAATTCAAGTGGCAGTAGCTTTGGCGCAAGCATTTAATTGTGGGGTAAACGAGTTACCATTGTCGTTAATTATTTCGTGGTTTGAACAAAAAGCGGTAGCGGTGTTGTTGACCTTGCTGTATCTGGGTATTGAAAACATCCATTTGGGTCCAACCTTACCGGCATTTTTGACTCCGGCTACGATAGACATATTGGTAGAAAAATTTAAAATTCGTCCGATATCTACCGCAGAAGAAGATTTGCACCGGATATTGAACTAATTTTTATCGAAAGCATCAATAAAAAAATAGAGGTACTTGCCAGTACCTCTATTTTAATGTTTGCTAAACTGAATGATTTAGCAATAACTGAAGTTATTACCATGCGTAACTTCTAGTGAAATACTACTTATTTGATGTTTTCCAATACCAGTTCCATCATTTTGGTAAAAGCATTTTGGCGCTCATCGCTGGAAGTCGCTTCATGAGTAACCAAAGAATCAGAAATTGTTAAAACACAGGCAGCACGTTTGCCCAATACTTTGGCATTGGCAAATAACGCGAAAGATTCCATTTCAACGCAGACGCAGCCATGTTTAGCATGAATGTCTTTGTAGCAATCAAATTTTTGCCGGTAAAATACATCAGATGAGTGAATCCGCGCTTCTTTTACTGCAATGCCGGTTCTAGCGGCAGTTGCCATAATTTCAGCATTTAATTCTGCTGATGGTTCGATAAAATCTTTGTCATAGCCACTTTGCGCCAATGCGTAACTGGATTCGCTCCACGCATCCTTAGCCAAAATCACATCATAGACTTTTACATCTTTATCGTATGAACCTGCCGAACCAATCCGGATGATGTCTTTAACACCATAGAAGGCATACAATTCATAAGAATAAATCCCAATGCTTGCCATACCCATACCACTACCCATAACCGACACTTTTTTGCCTTTATAGTAGCCGGTATAACCAAACATATTCCGAACATTGTTAAACTGAACTACATCGGTTAAAAACGTATCGGCGATGAATTTGGCACGTAGTGGGTCTCCGGGCATCAAAACCGTTTCAGCAATAATCCCCAGTTCTTTAACTTCAATATGCGGTGTAGGAATACTCATTGATTTCTCCAAAATAAGAAAATTAAATAGGGTATGATTATACCTTATTTATTATGGGGTAATTGATTGCCTTATTGTGCACTGCAAAATTAGCGTAGGGTATAAACTGGAGACATTCATATATATTTGAGTGGTATAATCCAGCGTAATATCAATATTAATTTTACTCAGTGGTGATCATGGCAAAAAATAAAATAGTTTTTGAATGTAGCGAGTGCGGTGAAAAACATCCTAAATGGCAGGGCAAATGTAATGGCTGTGGCATGTGGAACAGCCTGATTGAAGTTGTTGAAGAGACTCAACCTGCTGCCAAAGGAAATAATGCCCGCTTTCAGGCACTGGCAACCAATTCGCAAGTAGTTAATCTTGATCAGATTAGCGCTGAAGATGTTAATCGGCAGGCAACCGGGATTCAAGAGTTGGATCGGGTTTTAGGTGGTGGCTTGGCAGCCGGTTCGGTGATTTTGCTTGGTGGTGATCCGGGGATTGGTAAATCGACGCTATTATTGCAAACCTTGGCGCATTTTTCCCAGACGCATAAAATTCTCTATGTTACCGGTGAGGAATCGGTGCAACAGGTGGCTTTGCGTGCCAAACGACTAGAAATTAACAGCAATCCCAATTTACGCTTGATGGCAGAAATTCGCCTTGAATCGATTATCCCGCAAATTGACCGCGAGCAACCGGAAGTGGTGGTAATCGATTCAATTCAAACCGCTTATTCGGAATTACTGCAATCGGCACCAGGTTCGGTGGCGCAGGTTCGCGAATGTGCCAGTATGTTAACCCGAATTGCCAAAGGGCGGCAAATCAGCGTTATTTTGGTTGGTCATGTGACTAAAGACGGCGCAATCGCCGGACCGCGGGTATTGGAACACATCGTTGATACCGTGCTGTATTTTGAGGGCGAGCAACACTCAAATTTCCGGATGTTGCGCTCGGTTAAAAATCGTTTTGGCGCGGTCAATGAGCTGGGAATTTTTGCCATGACCGATAAAGGGCTGCGCGAGGTCAATAATCCCTCGGCATTATTTTTGTCATCTTATCGTGCGCACACTCCCGGCAGTTGTATCTTGGTTAGCGAGGAAGGCACCCGTCCGCTCTTAGTCGAAGTTCAGGCCTTAGTTGATCAATCGCATATTATGCCGGCCAAACGACTGGCGGTTGGAATGGATGGCTACCGCTTGGCGTTACTGATTGCAATAATGCAGCGCCATTTGGGTATTCAGCTTTATGATCAGGATATTTTTCTCAATATTGTCGGCGGAGTGAAAGTCGTCGAACCGGCACTGGATTTGGCGGTAGTCTTGGCGATAATTTCATCGTTTAAAAATCGTCCGTTACCGGAAAAATTGGCAGTTTGCGGTGAAATTGGTTTATCCGGCGAAATTCGCACTATTCAAAAAGGGCAGGATCGAATTAAAGAAGCCGCAAAATTAGGCTTTACCCGCATAATTGTTCCTAAAGCCAATGTTCCGCGAGAAAAATTAGCTGGCGTTGAAATACTTGCAGTGGATGATTTGCAGCAGGTGATTGAATTTTGTTTTCGTTAGTGAAAATTTGCATGAGAGAAATTTATTTACTACATAGGTAAATGAATTAAAATCATGGGATAATGGGTTTTAACGAGGAGTTGCAATGCGCGAAATTGTGCTGGTATTTTTTGGTGCCGGATTTGGCGGCGTAAGCAGGTTTGTGCTGGGAAGCTTGGTTTATAGCTATACCGGACGTAATTTTCCGTGGGGGACGCTGGCTATTAATTTGACCGGTTCATTTATTATGGGATTTTTATTTGTTATATTTGCCCAGAAATTTACCAATTTAGCACCGTATTTAATTGCATTAGTGTTAGTCGGAGTACTGGGTGGCTACACGACGTTTTCTTCATTTTCTATTGAGACTCTGCGCCTCTTTCAAGATGGTAAAATTATGTATGCAATTATGAATGTACTGGTTAGTACTATAGGCGGAATTTTATTAGCGTGGTTGGGCTATGCATTAGCAACCAAGTTGGTCGCTGCTTAATTTATCTATATTTAAGGAATTTATACTTATGAAAAAAATATTTGTAACTGGTAATGTTGGGCGTGACCCAGAGATGCGTTATGCACCAAGTGGAGAATCGTTTGTAACGTTTTCGCTGGCGGTTACCACTGGTCCGAAAGATAATCAAAAAACCGACTGGCTGGAAATTAGCTGTAATGGGCGGACTGCTGAAACTGTGCAAAAATGGGTACGTAAAGGCAGTAAGCTGTTAGTGGAGGGTACGCCAAGTGCCAATGCTTATATCAATAAAGAGGGTAAGCCGGTGGCGACTCTTCGCGTTAGTGCAACCAGTATTGAATTTATTGGTAGTCGTGAGCGTAGTGAAGAAGCTGGTGCTGGTGGCGAAGGCTATGACGGTGCGTCGTTTGATGCGCCATCGGCGGCAACCCCAAAACCGAGTGCATTTAATGCACCGGGTCCAACTTTACAGCCGGATGATATTCCGTTTTAGTGTTTCATTAAAGTCGGATTTATGATATTCGATAAATAAAATTTGATCTTGCTGAGTCTAAAACCTAGTAAGAATGCTAATGAAGTCACATTGTGTTTATGAATCACATAAATTGACATCATTAGGTTACCGTGGGTGGTAGTTTTTTATGTGATTTTTGTTTATCATAACAGTAGTATTTGTTTGTGTCATTTAAATCTATCTTATTTCATGTTCAATAAAAAGCTGTGGTTTTAAACCACAGCTTTTTATTGAACGGTTACTTGTTAAAATTATTTAACTTTGTTTAACTCACGAATCCGCGCTTCTTCACCCCCGGCAACTACCAATAGCATGACAATTCCAACCACTAATGCCGCGTAAAATACCAAGAAAGTATCATTCCAACCGTGAAGTGTAACGCCAAAAACATTTAATCCGACAGTAGTTGGATCGGCAATCATTGCTAGACCAACTTTTGCTAGGGAATCACCAAATAAATACGCAAAAGTGCCGGTGGTACCATTGGTAACCATTACCGCCTGTTTCGGAACAAAG
>CAZATM010000105.1:0-11119 GCA_964488065.1 uncultured Neisseria sp. | reverse complement strand
ACTTATCTATGACGATAGTCGCTGTTTTTTATTTGAACCGATTAAAATATGATGTCAATACGTTATTTATTCGCTGCTACTCATTGCTATCTGCAAAAATTGCAGATATTTTGTTGCCAAGTATATTGTTAGAATTCCATGTTAACAACGATCATTATTTAAGTACATATGTATTTGATAGCAGTGGTAAAAAAGCATTCTTGGCAGGTGAGTTTGATAAATATCTGGCTGATAACAAAGACGATTTAACAATACAACAACAAGAACTACAACAGAATAACAACCATATAGCACATGATTTTTATATATACCTTAAGAACAAGTATTCATTAGATAAAGATTGAATGTAAGAAGTGAAACGGTGGTCTACTAGTATGCTTAAGTAACCTCACATAAACTGTATTAGCTGCTTTATTAATTAACCAAATCAGGAGAGTTTTAAATGATACACAAAACTAATTCATCTAACCCGATATTAAAATCAAATATGATGGGCTCTTACGAGATATCCCACAATAATTACTTTTTTAATTGTGAGCAAGACAAGATTGAAAATGATAGTGGTGGGAAATCCCCAGAAGATCTTTGCAACTGGTTAGATTCCCTCGATGAGCTTTTTCTTAAAGATAAGAAAGAGCAAGCTTTAGTAATTAATGAACTATATAACGAGCTAAAAGCACCAACTTCGAATGAAAAAGTGTTGTTGTCTTTGGATAATTGCCTGAGGAAAATGGCTATTATCAATGCGTCCAATAATATAGCCACCGTTGACAATAAAATCTCTGTGCAAATAACGACAGATATTCTTTACAGTCTCAATATGATATCCGTTGAACGAAAAAAGACCGAGATCGTACAAAAGGTTATTGTGAGCGCGCTGAACGTGCTGGTAGATATTATGGGGAAGCTGCAGGATTTATTATCAGATGGTAGCGATGGTAGCGTCGAAGAAGCGCAGCGTGTGTTTGTAGGTCTAATTTGGTCAGGAACATTCGTAGAATATCCTTCCATTCTAGAGGTATTGGCAAAGGGGCTTGGTAATGTGAACGGTTCCGATACGGTCATTGAGGTAATGATTTGTCATTCTATTTCTGACAGTTTGTTTGGTAATGACTTACAAGTTCAGAAGGTTCTGAAAGAGAGTCTGGCAAAAATCAACTTTACTGATATTGAAAATGATTTGTCGGTAAAATTCCTGAATAAAATGAATATTACTGATCCTGGGGCAACTGGGAAAAAATAACCAAGTTTCTTCCAAGTTGCGGAATTTTGCGAAAATAACCTAAGAGCAAATTGGTATTATATTTATTTTACAGGCGGGAAACAATGATGAAAAATTTAAAAAAGATGTACCTTTTGGTGGCGCGATGTTATCAAGATTTTTGTTTGGCGAATAGGGTTTTTATTCGTGAAATTTATCATCATTCAGCAAAAAGGAATTGCAAATGAGGTATTTATTGGTGTTGTTTTTTTTATCTGTTAATAGCAGCTATGCGTTGACGACTTTATATTATGCTGATTTGACCGGCGAAAGTGAGCTAACGCGGGAATCAGCAGATGAAAAAGAGTTGCAACGGCTAAAAGAAAAAATCACATTCTTGCAGGAAGAAATTGAGCAGTTAAAAGCACATTGTATGCCAACTGATTGATATTTTTAGGATTTTATTAATTTGCATATAAGTTTTTAGTTATCTATAAACAGCTATTACTAAGTTTATAACTGTTTGACTCAGGAAAGGAGCTATTATGAAGTAGATTGTTAATTGATTCAGATTTTATATTGTAATTATTTACCTTAATTTTATAAAGGAAAGAAAAAATGTTAAATGTAACAACAAGTACTAGAAGTCCGAGTAGTAGCCCAAAACTGCCAAAAAATGAGAATACTGAGATCGAGTCAGGAAGTGAGCTATTTCAAAGCAGTTCGAGTCTCACAAACATTGACAACCTAGAAGCCCCAATTGACAATTGTGTCAATATCATGTTAAATATTGAACAATTAAAGCCAAACAATCTTAGTTTCGATAAATTTATTGGTTATTTTAAAGATTATATTAAGCAATTAAAGTCATACGAAGTGGTGGTCGATAAAACAAGTGAAATTATCGACGTTTTATCAAAAATTACTAAGCACCCTTCAAAAACCTTGTCATTGATGGATAATGGTTTTAAGGCTAATTTAGACGCACTTCCTATAATGTTGATTGCATGTTTGAAAGAAAGCAAATCGGCACCTATTTGTGATTTTAACAAAATATTGGAATTTGCGAAGGATAATGAATTTATCAGAAATCAAGCTAATGAATATAAACTAATGGATGGCTACGCTTTCCGTTTAGCTCCATATCCTTTTGCAGCAGAGCTTGGCGGTTGGAAAAATGTAAAAGAAGTGATAAATCTAATTGCTAATAGTTTGAGCATAAATGACAGTATTAAACAATTAAAGGATGAAAAAATTAATGCTTATCGATTTATGATGCATTTTAAAACTTATAGTGCCGTATTAAATAAATATGGGATATCTCAAAAAACAGCTGAAATGATTGATATCTTAACACAAATTACTGAGTATTCAGAATCAAAAACTTCAAAAGTACGTGTTGTTGTTAATCTAGAACTAGATGCACTTCCTATAATGATGATTGCTTATTTACGCGCAAGCACGCCCCCAAATTTTTGCGATATTGGCAAGATATTGGAGTTTGCACAGGGCAATAATTTTATTAGAGATCGAGCTAGAGAATATGAACCAAGACTTGAGACCACAGACCTACTTGATTGCTTAAACCAATCACTTGGAGGTCGTTTTGGCGGTGAGTCTGGTATAGGATCAGTGATAAACCAAATCTGCGCAACTAAGACAACTACTACAACTAATTCCTAGTATTTTGTTCCTAAATCTCATTTTAAAGACTCGGCGGCAAACCGAGTCTTTGTTTTTATCACCAGCCTACCTGCTGATGACTGGTAGTGGCTAGTCTTGAAGCTGGCTTGCCAGTCTGTCCGTTATTGATTGTTCCAGGTGCTGAAGTTCCTGTTTCAGCACACCGCGTAAGTTCTGTACCATGTTTTGCTCAAGATTTTCAAAGCGATTTAATGACTGGATACAGTTATCAAACCGCTGGTAAATGTCTTGCAAACTCTCGGCAAAGCTATTCTGGTGGGTAGCAATCTCAAATAATCCTTTAAAGCGCGAGTTCAACCGTTCGGTAGTGATATGCAGGTCATTACTCACTTTGGTGAGGGTTTCCCGGCAATTGATGATTACTTCTTCCAGCGAGCTGTGATTGCTGTCAAATTCTTGTTTACGGTTAGCGAGTGACTCAGTCAATTGCGTAAGATTTGCTGCCAGAATCGTTTCCAGGCGAGTAGTATGTTCAATATTTTGTTCCAGACTTTTACGATATTCAACCTGCCAGTCCAGATTTCCCAATGCCACAATCAGTTTATCCACAGTTGCCGCATTTAGCGCCAGTTTATCATTTAATTCTTTCAATGGACTATTACTAGCATGCGCAGAGCTTTTCCATTTAAATACAATCGAGATTAACACTGCCACCGTTGAGGGGATAAAAGCTAGTTTTAGCCCGCCGATTAACTGGTGAAGACTGTTTTGGTTATCGGGATCAAAACGAACTAAACCGAAAGTTATTCCCATGAAGGTGAAAAAAATTCCGATGGTAGTGATAATTGAGGCACCATGTTTATACCAGATTTGTTTCTCGGATTTAAACAGCATGACTAACGCAATCGCAAAAATAATCAGCAACGCCAGAAAAATAACCAGATATTCCGGATTAAGATAACTGGTATACGACTTGATAATTGCAAAATTCATTGATTCCTACTTTTTATAATAATTTTAAATTCAACCCGTTGTGACAAATCTGAGTTTTCGCTGCCATCCTGATTGATAACCGCCCGCGAAGATGAATATCCATTGGCAGTAAAATAATCACGGATAAATTCCTGTTGTTGCGGCTGCTTGGCTAGTACGTCGTGATAAATATGTTCAAGTACCGCCTTGGCACGCTGTTGCGATAAATTCATATTTAACAGATAGGCCTTATCAATGTCGGCATGACGACCCCAAAAGCTTGAGGCGTAGCCATCAATGCTAACATTGCTGATTTGACTCTCGTATTTTCTTACCACCTGCAAATATTCAGGGAAAAATTGATTGAGTTGCTGTTGAAATTGCGGGGTAATATTGCTGCTGCCAACCGTGAATAAACCCAGATTTCCCCGAAAGCGAATAATCAGATTATCGGATTCAAATTGGACATTGCTGGCTTTTAGCGTTGTATTTCCCAGTGCCTGACGAAGTTCCCGCCCGATGTTATCTACGGTCTTGCTGGTTACCGGCAAGTTTTTTTTTAGCTCCTGCTCAATTTTTTGCTGGTGGCGTTCTATAGTCTTTACCATGATTGCCACCGAAATCAGCAGAAAAATCACCATTAAGCCAGTCATTAGATCGGCAAGCGGTATCCAGTGATCATCATTATCTACTTCGAACATTTTATCCTCTTAATTTATTATTGTATTATTGTTAAAATAGTTGTTCATATTTCTCCAGCCAATCTTTACAAAATTTGGCAATGCTATCGGCATTATCAATGTAACTGCTTGCAGCACTCATCGCCGAACTAATTAAGGATTGAAGTTGCGAGATTATATTATTTAATCCAGTTTCAAAACTAGAAATTTGGGCAGATTCAAGTGCTGAATCCGTGAAAATATTGGCAATATTGGTTTCATTGCCATAGCCGGGAATAACCGAGGCGGTAGCATCAGAGACGTATTTGACAAAATCTTGAATGCCGCTGCTGGTAACTTGCGCGGTACCATCAACTACTACGAAATAAGAGCGGGCGGCTTCGGGGATTTCATCAACAGAAACATACCAGATGTTTTTCCCATCTTTCCGGACGACTTTTTCATCAAATCCTGATTTACTATTATTGGCGGCTTCGGCAATTTCTTCATCGTCAAAATTGAGGGTCGTTATATCTGACTCCTTGTCGTCGTCTTTGATATTATTATAGCCGACTATTGCTTCCTTATAATAACTATCAAGAGGGGCTAGTAGCTGATTTAATTGTACCACCAGATTCATCTTATCAGTCAACATTTCAGCGTAAGCGGCTTGAACTTCTGCCGCTTCGTAACTGTTCGCCATAATTAATAAGGAGATGCTCAAGATTAAACACGTAAGTAATGCATCACAGCCACTTCCTGAGTGATACGGATAACCAACGGTACTACTACTGCTAGTGGGTTTCGGATTTTGACTGGTGCTGACATTATTGGTTGAAGGCGCATTGTTTTTAATAACACCACTCCAGAGTCGTTGAAGTATTTCATCATTATTGATTTCAATTTTAGTCTCCGGCAATAAGTGATGAAGACTTTCGTTGATATTGGCTTGCTGTTGTATCGCTTTATATATTTGTTGAGTTAGTGATCGTAGTTCTTGGTTATTAGCTACGGTTAGTTTATTTGTTGATGAAATCACTTTAGTTAGTAAGTCATTACTATATTGAATTATCCTCTCTTGATAGTCCATGATATTAGCTAAGATAATTTCCGGCGGCAGTAGCTGAGGTTCTGAGGTTGCGATGGAATCTAGATAACGTGCGAAATTATCAATATTTTCGGTGACAGGCTTGCTTGCATCTTGTAGTCCTTGTATTACAGACTGAGTGTCATCTGAGTCCTCATCCAGAGCTATTTCCGGTTGCGCTTCCGTGGGCGCTAACTCTTTTTGCTTTGAGTCGAGCATAAAGTTATGATTATACAAATTTGGAGTAATTGAATCTATGCTCGTAGCCATGATTAAATCCTTTCATTGGACGCCAGCGCTGGCTGATAAAATATCTTATCTGTATCGCGCTGACGTAAAGTTGTAGAAGAGTAATAATACTAACCCGATTATTACTGAATTTATTACTGTCCGGTAGCAATCGCTCCAGCAACAGAAGCGTATGCGGAAATCTCACTCTTAGCGCTTTTGTAACATTCTTGTAACGTTTCTAATAGGGCATTAAGTTGCATTTGAAGATCCTCAGATAGCTGAGTAGCCAGGCTTTGCAAAGAAGTCATTGTATCTGAGTTCTCGTTTATAACATCGGTATCAAGACTAATCTTGGTATAGCTCCCGCCAGCGGGAGGTTTCTCTTCAGTTTCTGGCCAATCCAATACCGGATCATTTGATTCCAGGTGGTTTGCACAGTATTTGATATTGTTATTCAGCTCCTCCATTGCTTTTGCCATATCGTTATAGGCTTCGCAGACTGCCTGCGTGGTATCTTTGTCATACACATTCAGCGCAGTGTTGATTTCGGTCGGATCATAAACTGCAATATCCGGGTAGTGTTCTTGCATATAAGTATAAAATCCAGCACCTTTCTGCGCTAAATCTTCATCAAAATAAGAACTCTCTGGATCATAGGCGGCATTGCCGGGGGTGCTGATCGCCATGATTGAATAAATGATGTATGGATCATCGGTTGTGACTTTATTTCCATTTGCATCGGTATATTCATAAGGCACTACTGCCTGTATCGCATTATAAGCCATCATGTCATCATTAGTCTGGTCGGCATAGCCGGTATTCATTGAAAGTAAGTTTGCGACCAGCGCACTGGAGTCGCTGACAACATCAGCCATTTCTGAAAATATCCAAAATGCCAACAAAAACATACTATAATTATCATTTAAAGAAATCAAATCATAGTCGTAGCCACTAGAACCACTATAACTAGCTCCCGACACGTTGGATGAAGTATTTTGTGTTGAGCTGTCGCTTTTAGGTAGGGAACTAGCATTAGTTGCTAGCGGAACATCATTTTCTCCTGTTGCCACCACGCCGTTATCGGATTTGCCTTGTGTCGATGAACTTGGCACTTGACTATTAGTCGCCGAAGATGGCGGATTTTTCAGGAGCTGGTCAAGTTGAATCATTGTATTATTCAATAGTTGCTGAGCTTCCGTGAGAACTGACTGCGCCTCTTTGGGGGTAATCAGGTTATTTTCCAGTTGGCTATTAGTTTCTTTTAGTTTATCCTGCATCGCTTTGAGCGGACTAACAGTAGCTTCAAACTCAGGAAAAAGCTGACTCATCAAGGCTTGTAGTTGTTCGGTCATAATTGGCAGGCTCGCCAAACTGTCCGGCGTTGGTGCTTGTTCCAAAAATTCATCAAACTGTGCCGTAAACGAATTTATCTCTTGCTGCAGATTGTGCATCAATTCGCTATTCTCGCGTTTACCTTGTAGCCCATCCGTTAATTGTAGATTAAATTTTTGTTTTTCCTGGGTGAGAGCCGCTAAGAATTGCTCGTAGGCTTGAGGATCTACCAGCATCTCTTCTGGTGCTTTAGAGTCTTTGCCAGTAGTGGTTACTGAGGTATTTTTAACGATATCATTCATTATGAATTGCTCCTAAAGATATAAAAAGTTAATTGAAATTTTGTTAAAATTTAGTTTAGTTTAAATTTGTTATAGTGAAATGCCTTCACCGGACGTAACTATTGATGCTCTTTATTGTCAACACATAGCAAGATAATAAAAGCGTCAAAACATTATAAAAATTATTTAATGTTCTGAACAATAACATCTGCCGTATCGCCGACGGTTTTTATTGTGTTTGAGACCGTATCAACCGCCATTTTATATAGTTCCATGTCGGCCTGGAATGCCAGCATCTCGCTTTCAGATAGTGCTGGGTTATTACTATACTCCTCCATATCTACTAGAACATCACTAGTAACATTTTCTAACATTTGTCCGAGTGTCGCAAAAATCGCGGCAAAACTGACACCACTATCAAGTCCTGTGTTCATGATTAAGTCCTCATCTAATAATTTGTCATATACCGTATTCGCCATGAATAAAGTATCCGAGGCTGAATTATCGAACGATTTGCTGATGGAAAAATACCTGCATTTTTAGCAGATGATAGTGTCTACAATAATTGCAGGTATACATATGACATGAATACAACTTAAGATACGACAATGGCCGCTAGGCTGAGAATAGAAATGGGTATTAATTACAATCGGATATATTAAAGGAAATATTTATGCAAATCAAAAATCTTATTTATCGGCTGTTGATCATGTTGTTGGCAGTCACATTATGGGGGTGTAATTTTGGCAGTACTTCGGCATCGGATTCGTCAAATAGTGGACAGGCCACTTCGTTAAGTGCCGATCCCACGCAGTTTGTGACCCTTGATACCGCCCATGGCAGTATCGCTGCCAATAGTGTTAATAACAGTCGTTACCCAAGTATTGTCCTTAGCTTTGTCAAGCCGCTGAATATGGCAACCGTGACCAAAGATAATATTAAACTAATTCGGGTTAATGATGGCAGTGCCGTTATATTAGGTGATTTTATTGCGAGCAATAGCTTGAATGGGTTGGTGATTTCACCAGCGGCACAGCTTGAAAGTAATACCCAATACCAAATTTTGGTAACTACCGCGGTTAAAACCTATGATGGCAGCTCTTTGAGCGAAGATTTTAGTGCTGATTTTACAACTGGTGTCGCGCTGCAGCCGACAGTGGCACTACTGGATCCTGCCGAAACTAATATCGGGACCATGCCGCTAATGCAAATTATCTTTAGCGAAAGTGACATGAAAAATGTGGTGCCCAATTATTCGGTAATGTTTTATGTGGCAAATGATGGTGTATTATCGCCATTGCAAATCACAACTACGGCTAAAGCAAATGGGCGGATTTTTACTATAAACCGCTATCCACAAGATAAAGCGCTAACGGTAGGCAAAGAATATTATATTGTGGTTGGAACTTCAATTACTGATAGTAGTGGAGTGCGGCTGCTGGAGCAGAAGCAGTTTAAACTGGTGGTGACCAGCTCCTCCAATTTATCGGTGACAATGGTAAGTCCGGCTAACGCACAAGAAAATGTCTCAATTAATTCGTTGGTTGAATTGGCTTTTAACCGAGCGGTAAACAATGCCGAAAATAATCTTTTGCTGCATAAAAGTACTCCCGATGGTGAATTAATCACGGCAGAAGTTTCAACGCTTAACCGGCAAAATTTTGTTCTTAAACCATCGGCAAACCTGCCGGCAAATACGCCCATTTATGTGGAGGTTGCCAGCGGAATTTTTGATGATAGCGGTGCTACCGTAACGCCCACCAGTTTTAATTTTAAGACTGCCGACTCAGTGATTCCGGCGACGTTTTCGGTACTGCTTACTTCGCCAAATCTTCAAGTGCCAGTGTCAATTTCAACGGTTTTTGTATTGGAATTTAATGAAGCTGCCACCAATGTCAATAGCTCTACGGTTCAATTAGCAACAACTACCGGCACAACGGTTGCTGTTGATGTAGTACAGTATTCATCAGAAAAATATGTGGTGATTCCTAAAAGCTTTCTGAGCTATGGCACTGCTTACACGCTTGCTTTAAGTAATCAGATTAGCAGCGAACAGGGTAGTCCGCTTGCTGCCACCCAGTTTAATTTTACCACAGAGGTCGATAAGTATGCTCCGCAAGCCAAGATTTTAGACCTCACCGGCGAGTCATATTTGAGCCCGCGTACTAATCCGTCTTCGCTTGTTGTTGAATTTAGCGAGACGGTGAAAAATGTTACTTCGGCAAATGTAAAAATTATTTTGGCGAGTTCCTGTGCCAAAGGTGGGAAAACAATTAGCAATGGAGTTATTGAAAATGTGAGCGAGCAAGGCAGCAGCCATCCGCGATATAAAATCGGCGCAACCCAGCTGGTTACAAATGCACACTATCGTCTGTGTCTGACAAATATTACCGATACCGCAAATAATAAGATTGCGACCACTGACCTTGGCTTTAACACCGATTTCATCAAAGCAACTCTGGAAAGTGCCATGAATTATCATTCCGGTAGCGTTATTGATTATTCAAATTCCTCGGTTAGCGCAGTTGAGTCGCAAAGCGGCATGTTGGTAGTGGCAGGCGGGATGGTTGATGGGGCACAGCAAACCAATACTTACTTTTTGAGTGCTTATCTGCACAATCAACTATTGTTTACTCCAGTGATTTTTAATAATAGCGATAGCGGCAAGACTTATCATATTAATAAAGTCCTGATTGACTCTTCGAAGAAAAAAATCTACTTGATTGGCTATACCTATACTAGTGATCCCGAACATAGTGTAATTTACCTGGCGCGCTATGATTATTCAGGTAAGTTGGAGTGGACCTATAAATCTGCTCCCAATAGCGATAATTTTCATACCGATTATCGTGGCTATTATCAGGCTCATGGTGGGTTTGTTGACAAATCCGGTAATTTATACGTAGTTGGCGGCACCAATACCGAGAATAATGATATTGATAGTTTTGTCATAAAATTTGATGCCAGCGGCAATGTTAAAGACTATAACCATTTTTATCCTACCGATGATAATTTTTGTTCTGCAAATGCCGCAATAGCCTATGACGATAGTTCATTTTATATGGTTGGTACTACTCAAAAATATATTCAAGGTGCAAAGGCTGCAACAACTAAAACGGATAAAGACTATGAGGGTTTCTTAATTCATGTCAGATATTCAGACCTTGAACAAATTTCAGCGATTCAGTTTGGTGAAGATGGACATGGCGATAGTGGTCAAGTAAACTTACTTGATGTAACAACGGTCAAGGTTGGTTCTTGTCCGTACCTTGCAATGGCGGGTTTAACAAATTATCAGTTTAGTAAAGCCAATGGCAGCTACAAATATGCCAATGGAACGATTACTGATGCGCTATTAATTTATTATCCGCTTGATAACGCTTGTAGTGCGGTCTCTTTATATGACGAATTTGGTTCGGCAAGCGGTTCAACCAAAGCTACCGCGATAGCCTATTCGCCAATTAAGCAAACGGTTGCCTTAGCCGGAGTAACCAGCGGTGCATTAAGCGGATTTACCAAAGCTAGTCCCAAGGATCACTATGAAGGCTTTATTGCCATCAAGGACATTAACTCTTCATCCGACGGGGTGTCATACCCTGCTTCCATGCAGCAGTACTATCCAGGCGATTGGTATCAATATGGCGCAACCAGCGATAGATCGCTGCAGGCTATCGGATTTGACAGCTATAACCATTTATTTATGTCCGGAGAT
>CAZATM010000104.1:0-7350 GCA_964488065.1 uncultured Neisseria sp. | reverse complement strand
ATTTGGTTATAATACACCTTACGCGGGATTTCAATATAATTTTGAAGATAATACAGAGTGCGTATTTTATTGTGAATATCCAGTCCAAAATAATCGGGTGCGTATTAAGAAGAAGCGAGTATGACCAACAATAATAATCGGGGAGGCCGGATAGTGACAAGATTGGATGAGTTTTTAAAAAATTAATTTCTCTAAAAGCTTAATAAGCTGTCTTGAAAATGGGGACCACTATATCTTTTAGCCTTAGCTATCCTGTTAGTAATTCGTAAATGGCGACTGGTGCTGGTGGTTGTATATGGCATTATGTACCTCGTATAATTAGCACTTTATAGAATTTAATCAGATCACTATCCTCTTCCCGCTTTTGCTGCATAAGAAAATATGCCATTTAACATTGGATTCTATTATCTTACTGAGTAAATTTTAGTTTTTACAATTTGATTATGAATGTATAAAATGGACTATTTATTTTCTATTCGGTAAAAACAGCAGTTGATTCCAAAGGCTTGTTCATTTTTATAATTTTCCATACCGCATTTATCGATCACCCGTTGCGATGCGCTATGATCGGCTGGCGTGATGGCGATTATATGTTCAACTTCAATATGTTGCTTTGCCCATGCTAATAAAGCTCTCAGGGCTTCGGTGGCATAACCTTTCCCCCAGAATTTTTTATGGAGCTGGTATCCCACCTCCACTTCGCCATCAATAGTTTCAAATCCGCATTCCCCGACAAATTCACCGGAAGTTAATTCAAATATTACGAAGCCGGGCAAGCCAAAATCTGCGTAAAACTGAATTAGTTCTCTAACACGGGTTTCAGTCTGTTCACGGTTTTGGATAATGTCCGGAAGAAATTGCCGGACATCCGGATCGCTATTAAGCATGGTCAAATTATCAATGTCCTCAAACTGTAATAATCGCAGACATAAGCGATTCGTTCTGATGATTATGGTATTACTGTTCTTATCGGTCATGTTTTTCCTAATTGACTATGCTTTAACATCGATATGCATAAAGGCGCCAGAGGCAAACCCGCCATCTACATGAATGATTGAACCATGCATATAATTTGATGCATCTGAGGCTAACAATAATATTGGACCAGCTAAATCTTCAAGCTGCCCAACCCGTTTAACTGGGATTTGATTTATATATTCGGAAGCTTTGAGGTTCGCTTTGAGAAATTCTCTTACCGTGTCAGATGACTCAATTAAACCAAGTGATATTCCATTAACTTTTATGTTGTAATCGGCGAGTTCATATGCCATTGATTTAGTCAAATGTATCACACCAGCCTTCGATGTCCCGAATGCGATACAATTTTTACGCACTTTTTCACCGTTTATGGCGGCTACATTTATTATTTTGCCACCATTTAAATTATTTACCATTTGCTTGGCAACAGCTTGTGAAAGAAAAAACAGACCTTTCAAATTGGTATTCATGTGGATGTCCCAATCTTTTTCGGTGATTTCAAATAAGCTTCGATCAATGGAAATCGCCGCATTATTAATCAAAACATCAATATTTCCAAGCTGTGCGTTGATATTACCTATAATTCTATCGAAGCTCGTGAAATCAGTTAAATCAATTATACATTTGGTCGCTTTATGTCCTGCTCCGGTGATTTTCTCTACCAATGATTCCAATTGTTCTTCGGCTTTTTCGCGACCACTAACTATTACATGAGCACCATTCTTAGCTAGTATCTCAGCATAAAAAGCACCCAGACCATGAGCACTTCCCGTAATTAAAATATTTTTCCCAGATAAGTTAGCCTTTATAATATTTTTCATGAGATATTCTCCGTTTAAATAATTAACAAAGATTGGATAGATAACAACTAATTATGATGCTGTTAAACTTTAGTATTAATCAAGCTATTTATTGAGATAGAGTTTGCTACCATTGACATAATGTGCCTTAACGAAAGTTTTATTGGCTTCAATATAAGCGCTCCATAATTTAGCAATAAATGCGCCAAATTTTTTGATTAAACTGATTTGATAATTATGACTTATTATTTTGCGCTCAAGTGACATTTTCAAAAAGTCCAAATCTTTATTTGCTGGCGTTGATTCCGTCAAATTTGTTTGTTTTAATAGCGCTGTGGTAGTTTTTTTCATGATCTAGTTCCTTGTAATCAATGAATATAATTAAAATTAATAGCCGTCGTTGGCTAATCAGGGCAAGATTGTCACATCTTTGAAATTATTTGCATATCTGCAAATTTTGCATATGATTCATCTGCTAAAAATGTAGGTATCGCAATTTTCAATAAATTAATAAAATCACGCCTGAAATTTGGATAAATAATTTTTGTTTAAGGTAGCGATATAAAAGAATATGTTCTTTCTAAACATTTTAACAGGCTCTCAGACCGGCAACTTTATTTCATTGCCACCTGAACAGGTAATCAGCATTTCAAGTAGTTTTGGCAGTGATGTATATCTATTGCTTCCAGACGACATGGAGTTTGATGGACAACTAAAAATTGACAGTTTCGGGCAGGTATGGTTTTTGTCGGCAAATCAAGAGGTAATGGTTAATAATCAACCGTTGCAACTTAATACGCCATATCAAATACCAGCGCTCTTAAAAATAGGCAGCTTGGCGTTTGCCATTAGTAACAAGCAACAAATTTCTCTTGAGGATATTAATGGAATTTTAGAGCCTGATGCTGATGGATTAGAAGATGAGGATTCTCCTAGTCATGAAGCGCTTAGTGAAATGGGCATAATTCTTGAGGATGAAGATGATTTAGCAAATGCAACAAAGTCTGGCTGGAGTGCGAAACTTTTTGGCCGCTTAAATCAAAATAAGTTTGTCTGTTTATTAATTAGATGGCTGCATCACCCGGTGGTACAAAGCAGTATCGCAAAAGTACAATTATTTTTGGGGTATGGCTTATCCTATCTTCGGTATTATTTTCAATTACTTTTGAAGCGCTTGGGTTATTGGTTGTATATCATCTGCGGCATTGTGCTGCTTACCATAGTTGTAACCGGCTATACCTTGTTTTATCTGCACCAACAGGAAAAATATGAACAGAAAGTTGAACAGACGCAAACAACCAAGTCCAAACTGCAACAACAACTAATAAAATTACCGAATAAATATTCTAATCTTAAAATTGTAAAAGTTGAGCAGGGGTTTGTATTGCGTGGAGTCATTTCCAGTGAGTCGGATATCCGCTTTTTAAAGAAATCTTTTTCTGCGCTTGATTCACATATGGGGTACGATCTCTTGGCATTTTCGCAAATAGAATCGCAGCTGTCAAAAATCATGCAGCAGCATAAAGTGATTCGTCCAAATGTAGTTTTTCAGGATGATAGCGGAAATATCGCTCTTTCGGGTCTAGTTAGTACGGTGCAAACAATTGATGATCTTGAGATAGCCATAACCAACCAGTTTAATAAAATCGGACAAATTGATGCTGCCAAGTTATTTGTGATTAGTGAGGTAGACAACGATATAAGCAATATTTTATCTACCGGAAATTATCAGTCGCACTTGGAAATTGGTAAAAATTATCCGGCAGGAAACATTGCTGTCAGCGGCTATTTACCCTCTGCAATTCTAAATGATTTAAAAAAGCAGGTTGAACTATTCAATCAAAAATATCTGCCGGTAATCGCAATGGATTTGCGAATTGAGGATATCGTCAAAGCAATTCCATTTAAAATTGTTGAAATTTATTATGGTTCACCAAGTTATATTGTAACTGAAGATGGAGTGCGGGTTTATCAGGGGGGGAGTTATGCCGGGCTGAGTTTAGTACAGGTTGATAAAGATAAGCTAACCTTTCAGGGGAAGTATACGATCACCATTAGTAATCGGGAGCTTTTGGAGCATCAACCATCAGCGGAGAATAACCTTGCACTAAATTATAGCGCTGATAAAAATTCATTGATAGCACAGGAAAAAATATTAGAATCCACTGAAATTAACAATAAGCTAAAGCAATTGCACACCTTGCAAGCTTTATTAACTGAGTCAGGTAATCAAGGCTATACCTCATCCATTGCGCCATTAATAGAAGAGTTGCAAAACGAAATCAAAGAAAAGCAACACGAATATAATTATTATTTTGAAAAGAATTCCTGATTATGCCAGTTGAAAATAATCCACTAAATCTAATTACATTTTTTGCCATATTGTCATTATTACCGATAATCTTTGTGATGACCTCCTCATTCATCAAAATATCAATGGTTTTGCTCCTTACCCGCGAGAGTTTGGGCGTTCAGCAAGTACCGCCGAATATGGTCATTTATTGTTTGAGCTTGATTCTCTCCTTTTACATTATGAGCCCGGTGTACAATAGCACTATCAACTCAATTACGGATCAGGAGCCACAAAATGCCCACGAATTTATTGTCAAACTACAATCATCGTCTCAGGATACCAAAAAATTTTTAATAAAACACACCGCAAAATCGCAGGTTGATTTTTTCTATCAATCTATTCAGGAATTATGGCCGGCTAATATGCGCGCTAAAGTTAAACGGGATGATATTGTCATACTTGTCCCGGCCTTTATGGTAACTGAGATTACTGCCGCTTTTAAGATTGGGTTTTTAATTTATTTACCTTCAATAATTATTGACATTATCGTCTCCAATATTCTTATGGCAATGGGAATGATGATGATGTCGCCGCAAACAATCTCGCTGCCAATAAAATTATTGTTATTCATTATTTTAGATGGGTGGTCGCGATTGATACATGTTTTATTTAATACCTATAGTTAATTTTAAGGAGTTTTATTATGCAAGTATCTTCTATTGGGGTTCCAGATAGTTTTTCAACGATGACTCAAGAAACTCTTGACTCTAATGTCCAACCAGACAATTTATTGGCAAGCGGTGAAGCAGTTATTGATGATATTTATACCCAGCAGGAATTTATGAATTCAATTGTTAACAATATGGCTTCCGAAAAAATATCGTCTGACAGTTTACTGGCATATCAATCTTCGATGGAGCAGTTTTCTCTTGAGACCAAAGTTGTCAGCAAGACGGTTTCTGTCGCCGTTCAAGGTATTCAGACGCTGGTTCAGCTTCAGTAGTAACTAATGTCTGAACAAAATAGCGGCGAGAAAACCGAACAGCCGACCCAGAAAAAACGCGAGGATGCACATAAAAAGGGGCAGACGGCATCAAGCAAGGAGCTAAATGGGATCAGTGGGTTAATTGTATTGATAATTATATTGATTGTTGCCATAAAATATTTTTTTGTGCAATATCAAGAGGTATTTGAATTGGTTTGCCGATTAATCGAGGATGACAATGTTGTTTCTGAAACAATTGTGAATTCGCTGCATACGGTTTGCCAAATGATATTTATTATCCTGATCCCGCCAATTGTCTGTGCTGGAGTTGTTTCCGGACTTACACAGGCATTGCAGCTTGGCAAGGTTGTGCTTAAAGAAAATTTTCTTTCGTTTAATCCCCAATGCTTTAACCCGGTTGACAATTTTAAAAATATTTGTTCAATTAAAAATCTTATTACTTTATTCCGGCAAGTGGCTGAGATTAGTATTATGTGCTTGGTTGCAATTTTTATTGTAAAAAATAATATCCGTGAGTTGGTATATCTCTATAGTTATCAAATTGATGGGATTTTATGGTTGTTTGCCGCTATATTAGGCAAACTGTTTTTCTCGCTCTTGGGGATACATTTAGTCGCTAGTCTTTTTGATTTGGTAATCCAGAAGCGGTCGCTAACAAAAAAATTGATGATGTCACTTTTTGAACTGAAACAAGAAGATAAAAATACTAATGGTAATCCAGAAATTAAAAGTCGTCGGCAGGAAATTCACCGGGAGATTATGCAGGATGATAATCCAACCATTACCAATGCCTCATTGGTTTTGGCTAACCCAACGCATATTGCGATTGTTTTGTTATATAGTCCCAAGCGCTTTAAATTACCAATAGTTGTTGCCAAAGCATCCGGGAACAGCGCTTTCAATATCTTTAATCTGGCGAAAAAATATGAGATACCAATTATTCGTGAAAAATGGCTGGCACGGTCATTATTTTCGCTGGCGGTAGTGGGTAAATTTGTTCCTAAAAGTTTATTACCCGATGTCGCGGCGGTAATTTCTAAAAATCTTGATTTGTTGCCAAAAATTGCTCAGGAGATGGCTGAAGTTGCGGCGATAAATGTTCCGCAGACTGGTGGCGAACAACAAATTAAAGTATAGCTTATTCACTATTTGCTGTTTTGGAGGTTGATATGAAGTTCAACAAATTTATGTTAATGATATTTTTAGTTCTAATCCTTAGACCTTCTATTGGTCTTGGTAGCAGCCTGATTAGTAACTATCCGGCGAATATGAGTAACTCTTGGGAGACCAGAATTTCACCACGCGTTTCAGAGTGGTTGCCGGATGCAGCAATTCGCCACAAGATACTGACGACGGTATTTCGGGAAGCAACACTGGCGGGGATTGAGCCAGAGCTAGTGTTAAGCGTTATTGTGGTCGAGAGCCGCTTTGACAAATATGCGCTGTCAAAAGCCGGTGCCGTTGGGTTAATGCAAATAATGCCATTTTGGCTAAAAGAATTAAAACCTTCATCAGACAATCTATTTGATATTGAGACCAATATTCGGTTGGGTTGCCGTATTTTAAAAAACTATCTTGATATTGAAAAGGGTGATGTTTTTTATGCTTTGGGACGGTATAACGGTAGCCGAGGGCAAGGAAAATATCCACAATTGGTACTATCTAACTATCAAAAATTCCATTCTTTAATTTAGCTGATAATTGGATGAATATATCTATTCAACCTGTTTTACTGTATCTTCTTATAAATAATAAAAATGCAATTTATACTCAACAAACTCTAACCGCTCGTGAAAAATTTAGCGAGCTCTTGATTTGAAATCGCGTTAACCATGTCTAATTTATCTACATAAATTGCAGGTATCAATTTAAATTCGCCTCATTTAAAATGTGCTTCTGAGCCCAGCCGTATTTTAAGTTCTTTGTCAAAAAGAGTGATTTGGCAAGCCTGAATCATAGATGATGCCAAGAAAATTAGGTCCTCGGGAAATTTGTTGTTCGCATATATAACGATTTGTACAAAAAAAATAAGGATAGAGTCATGCAAATTAAAAAAAATTATTATTACTATCATCACTAATGACATTCTTTTTATCTGCAAATGCCGCGGACAAGAATGAACTTGACTTATAGTTAAGTGTTCTAGTTAGCAAATAGCATGAAAAGGAAAAAATAATGTTTAATGTGGCAACTAAGCCAACAAATTCAAACAATGGCAGTACTGCGATTACAAATAAGTCAACACTACCAAAACTAGAGGATGTAAAAAAAGA
>CAZATM010000103.1:0-18644 GCA_964488065.1 uncultured Neisseria sp. | reverse complement strand
CACTGTCGGCACTGGCGACGGAGTTGGGCTTGGCACCACGCTTGGACTCGGGCTAGGAACCGGTGACGGTGAAGGGCTTGGACTCACTGTCGGTTTCGGGCTCGGCGTTGCGCTTGGAGTTGGGCTCGGTACCGGAGTGGTGGTTGGACAGCTACCGGTCTTAGTCCACTCTTGATAGGAACCACTGTGGCTGGCTGGATCACTATTTTGATTCCACCAGTTAGCTTTATAGGTGGTAGTATCTTTATAGACAATATTACCGGCATTATAAATCGCAGTTGATGACCATGCCTCAATACCGCTACAATCGCCTACCGGAGCAACAGTTGGTGTCGGTGATGGGCTCGGCGTTGGACTGGCGGTTGGCGTTGGCAACGGCGTAATAATTACTACCGGCTGTGGATTTTTATAATAATTCACCACCTTATTTGCCAGCCAACCGCCATCATAAGTACCCATCGCGTTAATCCCGGTAGTTGGACCAGTTCCACCACCAAATAAAATCGCAAATACATTATATTGGGCAGCCAATGCCAGTTTACCATTATCCTGATTCCATTTATAATTATGCGCAGTAATCGTATTGTACAGACCACACCAATAGGCTTGTAAATTACTGCTCGCACAACTAGTTCCTAAAGATAGCGCACTATCACCAAATATAAAATTAGTAAAGGTTCCACCGTGGCTACCCCGCTGATCGACATCGTTTTTGGTCTGTAGATGACCGCCGGGCATTTGCCACAACATTACTGGGATATTATTTAAACCACGACTGGTCTGACCGACAAAGGTAAAGAAATTAGTCCAATCGGAATCTTCATAAAAATACATCAAATTTTGGGTATCATCAACTTCATAGCGATCAAAGACAATAAAATCCGGACGGTAGGTACCATTGAATACTTGGTAAGTATTTAAAAATTCCAGCGTTGGATTGGTTACGTTATTCTGAATTGCGCTAGTGGTTGCAGAATCATAGGCATCATAATTACCAACCCACAGTGAACCGGATGGTAACATCGAAATATTTTCATGCCAGCCATAGCTAACATTGGGACCAAATTTCTTAATCAGCCAATTGGTTGCCTGAATCCAGCCAGCAAAAGTATCATTAAAAGTTGGTAATGCAAAATCACTTGGGATCACTGGGTTATTGGCACAACTATTATACCAACCAGCCGCTTTATCCGTCCAATCTGAATATGAGTCGCTCATAACCCAAGCGCCTTTAGATTGATCAGTAATAGCTTGCAAAATTTGTAGTGGTGTACCAACATATTTAACTGTTTGTCCAGTATTGCTCCAGGTTAAACTATAGCTAACCGGTGTAGTTAGATAACAAATTGAGGCTTTAAGCTGCTGGGTAACTGGATAGCTCTTTGCCATTGAACCTTTGACATTGGAGTAGTTTTGCTGTAAAAACCCCAACGCATCCGGATTTAGCACCATTGAACCATAACCATTTTGGTCGCCATTAGCTTCCATTAAATAAGCATCGGTTGCCAGATTGATGAAATGATAGGCCATATTATTGGCACTCAAATCAACCATACCATTATCGCCGCCACTTAATTGTAAAGTATATTCGACCATTACTGGACGCGATAGCCGACCGGTTGCCGCCGAATATTGCCGTGCTTCATAAATAGTTCGATAAGTAGTTTGCGGGAAAATAATTTGTCCCATATCGCCGGCCCCATTTGATCCGGCATACTTAAATACGGCATCGGTAGGATTATCTAAACCATGTTCACTGTTAGCACCGACAAAATAACCATTATTAGTAATGGTTCCCATCGCAATATAATTCGGCCAATTTGAAACGGTTCCCCGCGGATAATTAGCCGTGGCAGTAACAGATTTAGCAGCACCAGCCTGAACCGTTACTTCATTACCGGTAGAACTATTCCCACCCAAACAAGCCGTCATTGCGACGGCTACCCCACTTAAGCTTAGCCATTTAATTGAATTCATGATACACCCCACAGAAAAATTCACTAACAATCAAATATTACATGGGTTTGCAATTTTAGTACTTATTAAGTAACTCAATTGAAACATACATGAAGGGATTTTAACCTTGTTTTAGATATGGGAATACTTCAATTGCTGGCATATAAATATATGCCAAAATTTCGCTTGCAATTGCAAAATACTTGCAATCTGGAATGATAAGCTCTCTTAGAGGGGCTGTATGTGTGTTGTAAAATGCAGAGCTGCGGTCATATTCTTTATTTAGAGCCAACCGCAGAATTACTCCGTCAGGAGGGTGTATGATGTCTAGTATACCGATAAAAGGCTTCTGCATAAAGAGCAGAAGCTTTCCTTTTTTACCAGCCATAATAGTAAATGTGGTATGAATTATACTTATATTCATCACTAGCCCCGCCGTTAAGAGTAATATTCGGCTCATTGACTGCTGGTTGATCGGTAGCAATACCATTACTGTAATTCAAAGCAATACCACTAAATCCACTTGGTCCATCACTATCACCACTGTTATTTACCGCATGGCAAGTCAAATCATAGCGCACACAACTGATATATACATACATATCCACCCCATCATCGGAACGGTACGGATTTGGTCCATAGCCAACGTCATAAACGTGGTATTGATCGGTCAAGCGCATGAAATTTGAAGATTGCCAGCCATCGTGCACATGATAGGCACCATTTTGCTGGCTGAGACTATAATACTGACTTTGCCCACCAAAAAATTGCGTATTAAGATTAAACCCACGAATATCAATAGCATCATCATCTTCGAATATGCCCGCATCATAATCAATTGCCATATTCGAGTTAACAACATTATATAATTCACCACCCTGACCACTATAGTAAGTGTTCCCGGTATAAGTACCACAATATAAATTACCGCCAACATTAGACAAATTACCAGGATTACACATATCACCAATATCCTGAGCGGTATAAGCTTTCACACCAGTATTGTTATTTACGCATTGGGTCGTAACTACTTTACCATTCCAATTATAACTATTATTTGGATTGCTCTCCAACCATGCATAACTTATACCATTTAAATTATCACAATTACTCGGAAAAGTATAATTACTCAATTGACTACCATTAGGACCGGTTAAATATTGATTAATTGCCTGTTGTGCCTCTGTATAAATAATGTACTGTTTATACTTAAAGATCTGAAACAATGCTTGGTGCGCTTGCTGATAGTTCTGATAACTGGATGGAGCACCCATGAATGATGGCAAATCAATACTCGCAAGTTGCGGATCACCGGAAAGATATTTAATTCTCAATAAACTATCAATGATCTGATATGACTGCTGTAATCCGATATCATTATAAAATAACGCAGTTTTTACAATTTGAGTCCACTGTGCAGCATTCAAAAACAAATTTTCATTGCTACTAAAATTGTTTTGTCCATAGTACGGATGTTGTGCGGTGTAATTATTGAATGCATTAGCTAAATTACTGGCAAACCAACCAGTTCCTGACGCAATACTGTTAACACGGGTAGAATTCCAACTGCCATCACTGTTTTCGCTGATTAGTAAATTACCACTATTGTCAACATATGAATTATTACTATCGTCAGATAATTGGGTGATTTGTTTGTTAAAACTATCTGGGAAACTTGCATAGTTTGCATAAATCCGTTGTTTCGCAAGTGGAATAACTACTGCCGACTCAGGTGGAATAGCCGGTATCGTACCATTTTCCCAATCTCCGGCATAATTGGTTGTATCGGTTTGTGGGTATCCAGCGTAAACATTTTGTGCAAAATTTGTATAATTACCATAAATATCACTGTTGATTGCATAAAAAGTCTGGTTTGACTGTACTGCAGTATTTTTATAATAATCATCAACGAAAGTTGTCAAATTTTGATTAATAGTCGTTAACTGGTTTTCAATCCCATTCAATTGGCTTTCAATTTGCGAGTACTGAGCATCCGCAGGCGAATTAAATGCAGTAATTCCCATTGAATTTAATAGATTAACAGCCAAATCAGTACTTAATTCACCGGCAACATCGCCAAGATCATCACCCGCCAAATCACCCAACTCACCGATTATTGGATTTAGAAACGTAGTTACCCCACCACCAGCCGCAGCCATTGTTACTGAAGTATCGGTAATTGGAGCAGTATTGGTATTAGCATTATTATTACCACTTTGATTGCTGGTTGGGCCACTAGCCCCACTATTACAAGCTACCAAAAAACCAGCAGAAAGCCCGGCAATAGCCAGTAAATTAATAATTTTTTTGGTTTTCATTATTTACTCCAAATAAGAAGAGGATTGGATTTAATGGGTGCATCCCATCGCTATGGCGGTATAATATCATTCGTAATTTCGCTACAGTTTCCCATATTTGCATAGCTTATTCCCATTTTTGCATAACAACATATCTTATTGATATATTATATTATTATCACAGCATTAAATTTTCCAGTAATATTGTATTATTCATAACTATTAAAATTTTGCTAAAAACACCAAAAATCATGCATGTTCTCGCAAAGCAATATAGCTATCGATGCTAGAACAAGCGCGATTTAGGAGCTATGCTGATTAAGCAGAGAAAGTTGAGATATAAAAACAAGAATCCGCCAGCTGTTGCTACTGCAATTTTGTTTGTCTCCTACAACCATTTAGTTATGTATGTGCTATACCGATATGGTTGTAGGTTTGGAAATATTGTGGTAGCAATACCTTATCTTTAGGGTGGACATCCAAATCTATTTCGTACAATAAAAAAGCTGCCCGATTAGAGGACAGCTGTATTTTGACAGATAGATCTTACACTAACTACGAATTCGCTTGAGTACCGTTTCTTTGCCCAGCAAATGAATTACGGCATCAAATGATGGCGTATGGGTGGTACCGCATAATTTCAAGCGTAACGGCATCCCCAATTGCGGCATTTTGACATTATTGGCTTGGCAAAACTCCTTGATCAGCGCTTTAATTGCATCAAGAGACCACTCACTCAAAGCTTCGATTTGTAACGCAAAACCATCCAACACCAATTGCGCTTCGGGAGTCAGGTGTTTAGCAACTTCTTCCGCGGTTGGAATTTGCGGCTGATAGAAATACGCGACTTCACTAGCCAAAGCGTTCAAATTATCACTACGGGTTTTAACCAGCTCGATGATAGCCAATAAATCCAATTCTGCCAATACTCCGGCAAAAGCCGCGCCAAAAGTGGTTTCCGGAATTAATGTTGAGACTTTGGCGGCTAAAATTAATTGCGCTAATTGCTCATTCGGGGTAGCTTTGATGTGTTGGGCATTAACCCAATATAATTTTTTCATATCAAAGCGTGCCGGCGACGGCGAAATATTATCCAAATCAAACCACTCTACGAATTGCTCAATTGAGAACACTTCGTCATCACCATGCCCCCAGCATAAGCGCGAGAGATAATTTAGCAATGCTTCCGGTAAAATTCCTAATTCCTGATACTGCATTACACTTACCGGATCTTTACGTTTAGACATTTTTTGCCCGTCATCGCGGAGAATCATCGGCAAATGCGCATATTGCGGTGGAGTCGCACCTAGAGCGCGCAAAATATTAATCTGCCGTGGCGTATTATTGACATGATCATCTCCACGGGTAACGTGGGTAATTTGCATATCCAAATCATCAACCACCACACAGAAATTATAAGTCGGTGTGCCATCGGAACGGGCAATAATCAAATCATCGAGTTCACTATTGGCAATTTCAATTCGACCTTTAACCAAATCATCCCAAGCCACTACCCCATCAACCGGATTTTTAAAGCGCACTACCGGATTAACGCCAGCACGAGGCTGATGATTGTCGCGACAGCGACGGTCATAACGGGGTTTTTCGCCGCGGGCGCGCTGCGCTTCGCGCATTTCATCGAGTTCTTCTTTGGAGCAATAGCAGTAATATGCAGTTCCATTATCCAACATTTGCTGAATAACTTGTTTATAGCGCTCCATGCGCTGCATTTGATAATAAGGACCTTCATCATGTTGTAGTCCCAGCCACTGCATACCATCTAAAATTACATCCACCGATTCTTGGGTTGAACGCTCGATATCGGTATCTTCAATCCTGAGAATAAAAGTTCCATTATGTTTTTTGGCAAATGCCCACGAAAACAATGCCGTTCTGGCACCGCCAATATGTAGTAGCCCAGTTGGACTGGGCGCAAAACGTGTCCGTATCATGTTAACCTGACTTCTAAAATTTACTATTAATTACCGATAACCATTGCTACGCCATTCGGAGTGGCAGTTGCCGGATATTTAGGAGTACCGGAATTTTGATCAACCAATACGGTTTTACAACCAGTTGGAACTTTATCAGCCATCTTTGATTGAATTTTACCTGCCAGTTCCTGAGATTTGCTATCATGATAATAGATATAAATATTTTTGGCATGCGTAGTTGAGGCATCTTCAATAACATTGGTAATCGCTTTCTTTTTAGCCGACATCGAGCTTTCATATTCGATAAATACCGGCGTACTCAAATCACTTGCCAAAACGCTACCAGCCACTATAGCCAATCCCAACGATAATAAATATTTTTTCATGTAACCGCCTTTTTATTAAACAGATGGTTATTGTATCAAAAAACCGGCCTATACCGTTAAAGTGATTTTTTAAAACAACACCAATTCTAGCGGCGAGCATAAATAATAATTGAAAAAATAACCAATACCATCCCAGCCATTTTAATAAAGTCCAGGCTTTCACCCAAAATCAACCATGCTAGAATTACTGTCGCCAACGGCATAAACGCGGTTGAAAGCGCCGCATAAGCTGCATCAATTCGCTTGATTCCCGCCTGCCAGAAAACAAAAAATAATGCCGAAGTTATCCCAATCACCACCATCAGCAACCAATCATTGAAATTAATAGAAGCTAAACTAATTCCCGGAGTAAACAACAGCACTAAATACAAAATCGGTAAATTAATCGCATTTAAGATTAAGACTTTAAACAGCGCCGGGATTCTCAATGGATATAGTTTGCTAAACACATAATAAAGGCTATCTGGAATCAATGCCAAAAATACCAGCAAATTTCCGACTAACGGGTTTATTGAAGCGGCTGAATTTTTGCCAAGATTAATAAGCACTAAACCGACAATCGATAAACCAACTGACTGTAGCATTCTTGCCGTTAACCGCTGGCGAAAAAAAATCAGGTTCATGACAATAATTACCGCCGGCAATAAACTGGTAATTAATCCGGCACTATTGGCATCAGTATAGCTAAGCCCATGGAGCATGATAAAATTAAACGCAACGCCGGCACCAATTCCCTCAGCCAAGAGAACCAACCAGCCACGAAAGTTTAATGTCCGCACTTGTTCATGATCATATCCATGTTGGGTAAGCACCAAAGCAAACATAAAAACACTGGCAATACTAAAGCGTACTGCCAACAAAACTAGCGGATTAATATGTTCAATCAACCCTTTGGACAAAACAATATTAATCCCTACACAAACTTGTGCCAAGAACAATAAACTCAGTGAACGAACTACCGGCATTAATAGATCCTTAAAATTTAAACAATTCCCCGCCCCCATTCGTAAGTAAAATAAAAGAGCGCGAATATCTCACGCTCTTTTATTTTACTTGGCTTATCAGCAATAAATATTATTACTAATGCTAGTTTCCTGCAGAATTACCAACCGTCATCGGAATAAATAATGTCATAAACTGCTGGCCGTTGGAACGCAATACCTTCAAGGCGATACTCTGACCGGGACGCGCACGATTAATTATATTTTCCAGTTGTGTAATCGAAGTTACTGGAGTATTAGCAACCCCAACCACAATATCACCAACTGAAACCCCGGCAAATTGCGCATCACTGGTAGCATCCTGTATAACTAGCCCACCTTTGATTTTACCACCGAGTTGTTTCAATTGATCACTGCTAAGAGTCGCAACAGTAATACCTAATTTACCCAATACTTTAGTAGTGCTTTGCGGTGTTTGTCCGGCAATCGAAACATTGGGATTGGAGTTATCACTAGCTGCCATCGTAGTAGCGGTAATATTGATCTTCTGATTATTGCGCCAAATTTGTAATTCAACTTTTTGATTCGGCCCAAGATTACTAACAATCTGTGGTAATAGTGCGGTATCGGTGATATTCTGACCATTGGCTTTTAATATAACATCGCCAATCTGCAACCCGGCTTTTTCTGCCGCAGAACCAGCATCAACACTGTTAATAATCGCACCCTTAGACCCAGATGGCAAACCAAATGATGGAGCCAACGCCTCGGTAACCGGTTGAATAGCAATTCCTAAGCGACCGTGTACTACTTTTCCGGTGGCCTTTAGCTGGTCGGCAATTCTAACTGCGTAATCAATCGGAATTGAGAATGAAATTCCCATATAACCGCCGCTCTTGCTATAAATCTGTGAGTTAACCCCAACTACTTCACCTTTAAGATTGATTAGCGGACCACCGGAATTTCCCGGATTAATCGGCACATCCGATTGAATATACGGGACTGAACTATCATCCGGTAAATTGCGCGACATTGCCGAGATTATTCCCTGGGTAATGGTATTATCCAAACCAAACGGCGAGCCGATTGCGACCACCCAATTACCTGGTTTCATCTGCGAGGGATTACCGATTTTAACTACCGGTAAATTGTTGGCAGTAATTTTAATCAATGCCACATCGCTGGTTTGATCGGAACCAATAACCTTGGCTTTAAACTCGCGTTTATCGCTTAATTTTACCGTAACACTATCGGCGTTACTAACCACATGGGCGTTGGTTAAGATATAACCATCTTTACTGATGATAAATCCCGAACCTAAGCCACGTTGTTTATATTTTTGCTGAGGTGGCAACATTCGTTTGAAAAAATAATCGAACATCGGGTCACCGTTGCTGCCAAAAGGGTTAGCCTGCGGGGTTACATCCTGAGTTACATTGATATTTACCACTGATTTTCCGACACTATCGTAAATTGCTGAAAAATCCGGTAGCGTGCTTAACACCGCGGGAGAAGCGGCCGAATTGCTGTTAGAATCAGCATAGCTATTTACCGCAATCACTGATGACAAGAGAATACTTAATAGAATTTTGTGTTTCATGGACAATCCTTTGCGTAAAAGATAAATCAACAAACCAAAAAAATGAGATAATTTGCTACAGGCAGTTATTTAATCATCATCACCATAAAAAATCAACTAATTTTAATGTATGAGTAATGTTACACATGTTAAAGAATTTAACGTAAAGTTATTGATTTTTATTCATGGCGCACTGATTTTACATGGGCAGTCAGCGTGCAAAATTGTCAAACTCAAGAACTTAGTGCTAAAATAAGACATACGCGTAATATCACCAAATAAGAACATAAGGATGTTTCTCAATTATACACTACGTAAAAACGAAAAGCGCAATACTCAAAGACGAAGAATATATATGCTTCAATCATCAATTATCAAGATTAACTTCACATAAAAAACCCGTGAGGAGTAATCACGGGTTTTGCTATATTACATAAAATTAGCGGCAATATCCGTTGAAGATTCAACACCAATCTTATCAAAATTATCCGCCAAAAATTTTTCTGCCATCTGTTTACCGCAATTAAACAGATACTGTAAAAATTCCGGATCACTATTTAGTTTGCTTGAGACCCCCAATTCCTGAACAATACTTTCAGCACTAACGGTATGAACAAACACCCGTTTATGTTTTTCCGAGCTCAGCTCACCACTGTCAATCAGATTAGTAACAAAATGCACGGCGCGCAGTTCACGCATCAAACTCGAATTGAATGACAAGGTATTTATCCGATCCAAAACATCCCGCGCCGAAGTAGGAATATGATCGATATTTACCGGATTAATTTGGATAATCAAAATATCCGGTGATTTGGTATCATTGATTAATGGAAATAGTGGTGGATTACCAATATAACCACCATCCCAATAATGCTGTCCTTCAATTTCAACGGCCTGAAATAAAAACGGCAAGCACGCCGAAGCCAATACCGCATCAATCGAAACATCCTGATTGGAAAACACCCGCAGCCGCCCGTTACCGACATTGGTTGCGGCGATAAATAATTTACATGCCGGATGTTGATGTAATTTTTCAAAATCAACGGTTTGCGCCAATACCTCACGAAGTGGATTAATATTAAGCGGGTTTAACTCGTATGGCGAAAATATTTTCGAAATGTAGTCACTAAATACATACATCGGCGAAAAATCCATATTGCCGACACTAAACATTTTATCCAGCAAACTAGGTTTTAAAAAGCCTTTTTGGCCGGCTTCAGAAGTCTTATGCCAAAATTCCGCCAGTTTATCACGTGCTCCTTGATTGCCGCCAATTGCCAGACCATATGCGGTAACTACTGCATTCATTGCACCGGCACTAGTTCCGGAAATTCCATCAATTTCAATCCGTCCGTCAGCTAGCAAAGTATCAATAACGCCCCAGGTAAAAGCGCCATGAGCACCGCCACCTTGCAAAGCCAGATTGATTTTTTTCTTTGTTCCAGATTTAGTTGTAGTTTCTTTCATTTATTTATCCCTTAAAATAATAACTTAATTAGCGCAATTCATCGGCAATTGTGTAGATATTAATCTTGCCTTTTTTACCGCGAATCTCCTGCTCCCCCATAAATTTAACCGCTAACTTATCACGAAGTGCCAAAGCGGTCTCTTCACTAAATAAAATTGGGGTTTTTAATTCTTTGGTCAATTGCTCAATCCGTGATGCCGAATTAACCACATCACCAATGGCGGTATATTCATAGCGTTTCTCCGAGCCAATGTTGCCAATTACCGCGACTCCGGTATGGATACCAACCCCGATCTCAATCAACGGCACATTCTTACCCTCACTCTTCCACTTTGCGCGCAAATCTTCAACCCCTTTAACCATCTCAATTGCCGTTTTAACCGCATTTAGCTCCTGATTTTCATCTTCAAGCGGAACACCAAATTCGACCATAATGCCATCACCAATAAATTTATCCAGCGAGCCATTATTGCGGAAGATTATTTCAACCATCGTTGAAAAATATTCATTGAGATAACGAACGACCTGATCAGGACGATACTGCTCCGAGATATGGGTGAAATTGCGAATATCAGAAAACAACAAGGTAACTTTACGCTGTTCACCAGATAAAGAAACATCATTGCCGGTAGTTAAAATCGATTCCATTACATGCTGGGATACGTAGCGAGCAAAATTCTGCTGCAACCGTTCACGTTGCTGTAATCCAGTTGCCATTTTATTGACTTCTTCCGCTAATTCAGCAAATTCATCTTGGCTAGTCAAGGTCACCCGCGTTTCAAGTTTGCCGGCACCAATGGCAGTAACGCCCTGATGAAGAACCTCTAAAGCCAATGATTGTCGCCGCGCCAAATACCAGCCCAACAATAACGCTAAAATCACCGCAGCGAGAAATGAAATAACACCATATTCAATTAACTGATTTAATTTGCCTAGCACTGCACTGGCATATAAATTAACGCCAATTGAGCCCAGATAAAGCCCAGATGAATCTTTTATCGGCGCGTAAGCAGTCAACCACACACCCCATGGATCATGAACAAAGCCCAATGGCGCATAAACACCAGCGGTATGCTGATCTAAATGCGTAGTTTCCGCCTCCTCCGCCGACTCGCCCAAATCAGAAAAATCAGCACTATTTTTTTCTTCGGCATCAACCAGATATTCATATTTGTCGGAGGCCCCGGCAAGCGGAGTGATAATATATACAAATTTAACATATACATCATCGCGCCGATTAATATCGCGAATTTGCCGTAACTGCTGTTGAACACGGTTATAGGCCGCTGAATCATTTTTACGGTCATTTTTAATTATTTTGAGATCGGTTGAATTAATTGATGCTGCAGAATCAGCAGCTATTGAAATGACATCGGTGCGTAATTCATTCAATACGATTTTACGAGCCTGAAAATAAGTAATTCCCAAACACACTATCACACTTAATAAGGTGGTAAAAACTAATGCTAAATAAAGTTTAGTTCTAAATTTCATCGTCATTGTTCCTGTTTCTTAAATTCTAAACTTCAAATTGTTGTCCCCTAACGACAAAGCCGCAGAAGCCATCGCCAATGGCATCCGGTAGTGCGCCACTATTATAACCATAAAGCCACATTTTAGCCTTTATCTCTGGTGGTAGTGTAACTAATTGATTATAATGCGCATGTTGCAAGCTTAGATGAGCGGAAGTTTCGCAGTCATGAAAAATAATATCGGCGTCATTATAGCTCTCCATTAAGACATCTGGAGCAAAGCGGGTATCGGTAGTAATAAAAATCTTTCGTTGTTGGCACTTAATTAATAACCCATAGCTTGGTAATAATTGATAATTACTATAGGTATGCGGAACTTTAATTAATTTGCACAGTACGTTATTCCATTCAAATTGACCGTCCGCTAAATCGGCAACCTTAAAAAAAGTTTCAAGATTCGCATCGGTTTCTTCCAAAGTAGACATGCCACCGGATAATACATTATTCCATAACCGCGTTTTTTGATCAGAACTAATATATAAAGGTAATTTTTTCTGTTCAATAAAAAATTTGGCAAACCCCAACCACTCCATGCCTCCGACATGATCAGCATGCAAATGACTTAGATAAACCGCCGAAACAATTTGCGGGTCATAACCAAGCTCATATAGCGCATGGCGAACATCACCACCGCAATCAATCAGTAGCGCTTTACCATCTTCAGCCTCAAGCAGCATATTGGAATGAAAATTTTTATAACCCACTGAGAGTGCCGAAGCGACACCAAGAAATGTTAATTTCATTCCACTATTCCTTTCCGCTTACATCGAACGTATTTAATAACTAATGCTACCAACTTTAGTAATTTCAATTGTTAGTTATCATTTAAACCACTGGCAGGTAAGTAAACCGTTCCACCCCAATTAGCCTGAACATCAAACCCATTACGATATAATTGATATACTGAAATCGAAGGATTAAACGAAATTTGCTGTCCAACTACACCCAAAGTTGCCGAAGCACCAATATCGCCACCGGAACCACCAGCACCGATAAATTGATTCAATGCAATTTGGCTTTTAAAAACAAAGATTATATACATCGATTCATAACCAATTCCAGGACCGGTTCCACTACGGTACGTATTGACATAGATAACATTCTTATTGGAATTATCAAAAATCACACCCTTTCCATATCCAGCAACATACAGTAAGGCATTAAAATTCTGCAATTCAAAAATTCCAAATGCCACTGCCGATTCAAATTTTGCCTGCAGCGCTGGATTATTTTGGTACATAATTTTCAAACCATCACTGGCAACCCGTAAATATTCGGCACGAGTTTTTAAAACTTCCGGCGAAGACAGTGAATGAACCATTTTGCGATTATCAAGCAATGCGGCGTTTTCCAAAGCCTGCTGTAAATTATCAGCTTGCAGGGTTTTTAAAGTATATGGCGATGGATTTAGACCGATTGGCTGACTGATTAATTGTTCCGGGCTTTGAAGATTTTCGCTCGGACGCTCTGGAATAATTAATGTCAACGGGAAATTTAATAATGGATAGCTTCCCGGAGTTTGGTTATAGTAATTTACCATATGTGCAGCTGGAATTTCCAAAGTGGCACGCGTAGCAACCTCATCGTTTATCTGCCAATTTAGCGGTGCAGCTTTTGCGGCATACGGATCAGCAACCACTTGTCCATCGTTCAAAAATTCGTAATTATTTAATCCACCAACATAACCGGATTCCGGTTCAACTTCGGCTTTAGCTGATGGCGAGGCATAACCCGGCAAGATTCGACTATTAGCCGATAAATTTTTGGCAGTTCCGGCTTCGGAAAAGACACTACAACCAGTTAAAAACATACTACTTAAGGCGAAATATCCAATAAATTTTTTCAACGTAAAATCCTCTATATTTATATAATCCCTAAATTTTCCAGGAAATTGTCAGTGATAACAACTCTCCAGAAAATCACTCTCGGCATTAGCCGATAATTTAATTGATAACATTATTCGTTTTATAGCGCTATTTTATATTACTGGCTCTGGCTGGCTTGTCCGTTTTTGTGCCAGATAGCATTGATCTAAATGGTTACAGTACCTATAATTATGCAGCATCATAACCATCACCAACCACAGTCGCATCAGCAACCAATTGATTTTAATAAATATATACGCCAACAGTGAATATTACATCAGTAACACGCGAAAGAAATTAATTGCTAATTACTAAACCGGCAACTGCTTCAATATCATTGAAATAACTTATAAATTTGTTACAAATAGCAACGATTGAGCCTGCAGCAATTACCAAAAACAAGCCGTAGCACTTTCGAATTGATTCGGTTTTATTCTCTGACTATGAAACAAAACCGCTATAATTATGATCTAAGGTTATTATTAGGAGTGCCGAATGACCGACAATGAAGCATTACAATTAATGGTACAGTGCAATAATAATATTTTTGACTCAACTCTTAATATCATTGCCGATCTTGATTACACGGTAATTAGCGAAGATCCATTTTCTCCGCAATTTACCAAAACTGCCGGTGGGAGTTATTTGGGAAAAAGCTTATTAACGATGACTCTTGATGACTGGCGCTCAGAACAATATCGCAAAATACTCACCCGCTGCGCTAACAGTAAAACCAATAGCAAATGGCTATCATTAAAATTCTCACGAACTCGCCCATATTGGTTAATCATTATTAATTTTCAACCGCTAATCAATTATAGCACTGACAATGTTATCGGATTTCGCCTAAGTGGCGAACAAATTGATTTGCCATTGCAGCTCTACAGCATCAAGGAAATTATTCGTAGCAGCAAGTTTGCCAAAAATAACTATCAACCCCAGAATGATGATTTTTTGACCAACCGCGAACATGAGATATTATTTTTGCTATTTTATTGTGATAACTACCAGCAAATTGCTGACTTGATGAGCCTTAGCCATAGCATTAATTTTACCAGCTCAATGGTAGCTAAAGTAGTAAGCCGAAATTTATATGTTAAATTTGACGAAGTAAATCTAGATGCTTTAAAACAAGCAGCACACCGTAAAAATTATCACAAAAATGTACCACCTTCTTTATTTGGCGAATTTATGTATCCATTAAGCATGCTGTAAATATACTCTTTGGCTCTGAGTATATAGTCAAATTATCACTCAATCAATTCAATTAAAAAAACTAAAAGGCTCATGAGAATCCATGAGCCTTTTTACAGATTATAACTATTGTCCACCAGATAACGGATAACCTGTTGTTGGAGCGCCACTTCCATAATATTGGCTAGGAATACTACCATCGAGGACAACAAAACTAAGTGTTTGATTTGGTTCTCCTGGGAAGAAACAATAACCATAACCACCAGTATTACCAGTTGTATTACATTGGGAAATTGTAATATCACCCAACCCAATAGTATATAAATCATTCAGCGCCTGTGCAGTATTCACGATTCCAACCGCATAAGTCTGATCAGAAACATTAAACTGTAACCAATTACTAATAGAGCTGTTGTTAACTGGATATGCACTACAGCTACCATTAAATGATTCCATTGGGCATTGCAGACTCATACCACCATTACTATTATTATAGCTATAACCTAGATATAGCGGCAAAATAGTACCATTTGGAGTCGTAAGTTGAACATAACCAACTTCGGTATTGCTCCCTCCTCCGCTAGTTAATTCACCATTACTGCCCATATTAAAACCGATCATCAAATTAAAGTTATTGGAACTAATGATGGTATTACTACCCGCCCAGCTAGTATTATTCAAATACACACTATAGCCCTGATGCGTTGAATTGGTAACAAATGAGTTTACGCCACTAGCGACGTTGGGTGAGTTTGGATTCCAATAATCAGAGCAGGTATAAGGACTGATACAACTTTGCGTAGACCAATTGATGCCATTGGCATTAGTAGTTAGGCTTGAAGATAATAACGACGCTCCTGGCTGAGTACTAAAATTAGCATAGGTATTACATTGCATAGTACCATGCGTATTTGCGCTAATTCCCGATTCTGAGCCGCTTACTGCTGGCATATTAGCACCCAGATTAGTTAATGGTGCGCTATAATTCGCACACCAGTTAAGGTTAATTGAATTAGTCTTATTTTGTGCTGTTACCGCAGTTAATGTCGTACCATCATAATAACCTTGTAAAGGTGTCGTAAAAATTAGTGGACAATTAATTTGGTTATTATTATACAAGTTTGAAGCACACTGTTTATACGCACCCAAATATGGATTTTCATAAAGATTCATACTCTCAATCCAGCTGCCGACTGGCACTTGATTAGTAGAGACGGCATAGCCAGTTGGGTTTGTTGGACTTAAACTACCCTGCATAGTTTTGGCAATAGTGGCTAAATTAATCATGCTCTGATAACTTTCAGCATAATTATTGATTACCGCTTGCCCAGATAGCGCCGGATCGGTAAACGATGCAACCATTAAACTCAGATATAAGCCATTAATCATCTGCCCAAAAAACTTGGCAAGATTGGTCTGTGCCAAAATATAGGCATCATATGCTTCAGGACTTCCCGGAGTGCAGCTTCCCTTGCAAATATATTGTGTTGCTGTTGGCAAAGCTGAACCATCTAATGGGTTACTATACGGAGGGTTACTATACGGACTGGCATAACGAATATAGTTAGCAGTAGCTTCAATATTATACGCAGTTTGTAGCGAAGCTATTGATGATTCATAGATATTAACCAAATACAAATTATAGCTATTTAAGTTGGAAACTAAATCTGTAGTAACGCTATTGGCAATTGCGCTCCCACCAGTAAATGGAACATAATCTAATACCAGCGATTCCATTTCATAAAGCGCCCCGCCAAGATCGGTATAGTTTTGACTATTAATCGCGATATAAGATAAATTATAACTAGTTCCATTCCAAATAGTATCGCTGGTTGCATTGGTATTGGTAATCGAAGTATAATAAGAGCTGGTTGCCTGATAATTTAACCAAGTTGTATTATAGATATTTGCAAAATCCTTAACACCAGTACGACTATTAACGAAACTTTCGATACTGTTATATTCATCGACAGTATTAAATAAGCTATTCCAGATTGGATAAACACCAATAACCGCATTATTGTAACTGACTAGACTATTATGGGTAGTATCCTGATTCATTTCAACAATTAGATTGGTAATATTGTTATTTGCATCATTAAGATCGGTATTAATCTGCGTGGTAATCTCGGTTAAATACTGAATGCTGCTTTCGATGGCATTAAAATCAGAATTTAAGGTATTTTGTGGAGTATTGCCGGTAATCAAATCAAAGGTATCACTAATTGCTGCTACGCCATAATAAGCAAATTCGGCATAAGGCACCAAATCCATAATCCCAAATTTTGCCAAGCTAGAGATAGTGTTACTGTTTAATGATTTGGCAGTTAAATTGTGTGGAGAATTTGAATAATAGTTATAAAATTGCCCATCAATAATCTTAGGATTTATCGGACCATCGGTTACCGGAATTAGGTTATTACTTGGATTAGAATTTGAACTATTACCCCCTGAACTACAGGCGCATAAACCAGCACCAAATAATAAAATTGCAGCTAAATTTGATAAATTCGTTTTTCTCATGATTAAATTTCCTTTGTTGAGTATAAGTCAATATTTCGGTACATAATTTATTCAACATTGATAAATTTTAATTCCTCATTTAAAAATAGAAACCACCATAAATGGTAGTTTCTATTTCTGTGGAAGAAGATTAACTGTTAACAGTTATTATTGAGTACAAGGATTATTTGAGTTGCAAGCCGTTTGTGGAGTAGTATTAACTTGGAAATAGCCATATTGGTAACCTTGTCCATCACTTGGCTGTAACACATTCAGATAATAGACACTGTTATCGGTAGTTTCAATTTGCAACCCCCCGTTACCAGCATTTTGTTGGCTGCAAGATTTTATCCCCGGCACGATAACCCCTAACGAAGCAGGGCAAACCGGGCTTGAGTATGAAGGCGGTACGTTATGTTTGCTAGAAGTATTGTTAGGCATATACGTAAATATATAAACAGGTAAGTTATAACCATTTGGCAAAGTTACCTGCAATAATGCAGAATGGGTAAAAATATCCAAACCCGTGCCACCAAATCCACCATCCTCTAATTGAAAACCTGTACCCGAACCAGTAGTATAAAATTCGCCGCTGCCTAAATTAAACCCTGGGGTAGAATTAGACGATGCCAATAAAGTAAAGTTGGTACTTAGTGAAGATGTTGCAACATAATAAGTATAGGAATCATAATTTTCATTTGCCATTCTAAACCATTGATTATAACTACCGCTAAATTCAAGATTCAGGCAAGGGATAAGATCATCATTTGCACAATATTCAGAAGATGATGTATTCTCATAATAAGTTCCACCGTAATTAATATAAAGTGGATCATACATTACAGGTATCATATTTGGTACACTCTCAATATTCAGGTTGGCACTAAGAGTAGTATTATTTGCCATTACAGAACCACTCCAATTATTACAAAATATTGCACCGGAAATAGCTGACAATCCAGACTCAACTGCTTGATAATCACCGATTGA
>CAZATM010000102.1:0-16667 GCA_964488065.1 uncultured Neisseria sp. | reverse complement strand
GGGTGGTAAATCGCCCGCAATTGTTGATAGTAGCGCTAGTCTAGCTATCACTGCCAAACGGCTGGTGTGGAGCAAATTTTTCAATGCTGGTCAAACCTGTATTGCGCCGGATTATGTGCTGGTTGAGGCGGCGGTTTATCCACAGTTGTTAAAGGAGCTGTGCCAAGCAATTCACCAATTTAGGCTCGATCAATTGGGAACAATGAGTAAAATTGTTAATGATGCACATTTTGCGCGCTTGACTGGCTATCTTGCTGATGGTGAAATTATCTGTGGTGGTAAATATGACCAAACCACCCGCCAGATTACGGCGACCATAATTAGCAAGATTAAGCTGGAATCGGAACTACTAAACAACGAGATTTTTGGTCCGTTACTGCCAGTAATTAGTTATAGCAATCAAGATGAGCTGCTGAAAATTATTCGCAATAAGCGCTATCCGTTAACCTGTTATATTTATAGCCAAAATCAACAATTTATTAATTCAATTTTGTCTAGAATTGAATGCGGTAGCTGTGGTATAAATATTGGCCTGTACCAATTTGCCAATCATCACTTACCGTTTGGCGGGGTAATGACTAGCGGTCAGGGGCGTTACCACGGCAAAGCCAGTTTTGAATTATTCAGTAATCCGGTTTCAGTGATTGACTGTGCGCTAGTTCCGGATCTGACGCTAAAATACCCGCCTTATACGCGTTTTAAAGAGTGGCTATTTCGTAAAGTTTGATTTTTGGTTCACTGATGGAAAATCTAAAATCAGCATTTCACCGCCAAAAAAACCGTAGCATTCCAGCTATGTTCATGGGTAACCTCAGTTATTTTGTAATCAATTGCTCAATAATTTCGGCTACGTCGTGCGGGGTTGCCACATGGTAGTCAGCGGCGGTTTCCGGTAGATAGTCGCCGACTTTTATCTTGGTGATTTCCTGCAACTCCGGATGTTCAACCAACGGTAAATCATTGCGGTCATTAAAGACAAAGGCTACTTCTTGCGGTGTAAGCTGTAAATGTTCCAGTAATCTTACACAGGTGCTGCCTTTGCTGATACCGTGCGAAGTCAGGTCAATGTTTTGTTCATTTTGGTGCCAGGTTAGCCCCTCCAGATTGAGTGGCTCTTTTACGCGGATAAATATTTTGCTGGGGTGAAATTGATAGCACCAGTGTTTAAACTGTTCAATTTCTTCAGTTGCCTTGGCATGTAAAAAAGTTAAATGATCTTGCCACTTCACGGTATCATGGCTAAAGAAGAAGCTGTGATCATCATCCAGATAATAGTATAGAAAATGGATTTTATCCAATTCTAACTGCCTGAAAAAACGTTCTAATTCTGCAGTAGTCATGAAATAATCTTCAATACTTTCGCCGGTGATTTTATTCAGCCGTGAACCACCATCTAAAATATGCGGGGTGTCGTGGCTCAGATAATCAATAATCGGCAGTAAGCGCAATAAATCAAGGCTGCGCCCGGTTGCCATTATCCATTTGATGTGCGGATTGGCAATGATTAATTGCCGCAGATTTTCAGGTAATTGTTTATCGTGGGTGATGGTCGAACCATCGCCGTCCATGATAATGGCTTTTATTGCGTTCATTATTCATTCTCCGTTGGTAATTGGTAATTATATTCGATTATTAGCGGTGCATGATCAGAAAATTTCTGGTCTTTATAAATAGTGGCATTTTGCAAATGAGTCACCAGATTGTTACTGATTAGTTGATAATCAATCCGCCATCCGACATTTTTGGCATAAGCCTGTCCGCGATTGGACCACCAAGTGTAACCGGGTTCTTCCGGATAAAGCAGTCGCCAGCTATCGCTATAACCGGAATTTAACACTTCGGTTAGCCATTGGCGCTCTTCAGGCAAAAAACCTGAATTTTTAAGATTTCCTTTCCAGTTTTTTAAGTCAATTTCCTGATGGGCAATATTCCAGTCTCCGCAGAGGATATAATCCCGCGCGGTTGATTGCTGTTTTAATAGCGGCAGATAATAATCCATAAAGCGGAATTTTTTGGCTTGTTTGTCTTCACCGCTGGAACCGGAAGGAAGATATAATGAAACGATACTTAAATTGCCATAACGAAATTCGAGATAACGACCTTCATCATCAATTTCGGGATTATTTAGACCGACAACTATCTCATCGGGTTTAATTCGCGACATAATTGCCACACCGCTGTAACCTTTTTTTTGTGCCGGATGAAATTCACAATGATAGCCGTTAAAGTCAAATAATTCAGCTGGAATTACGCTGGCATCAGCTTTAATTTCCTGTAAGCAAATAACGTCTGCTGCCGTAGTACTTAGCCATTCAAAAAAGCCTTTGTTTTGGGCGGAACGGATTCCGTTAAGATTTGCGGTGATTATTTTCATATAAATCCTTTTGATTGGTTGGTGGCTTGAATCGTGATTATTAGCCAAAACTGACGGCTGGTAGTTTACAATAACTGCTATTACTTGTGTAATTATTTTTTGTGGTTATTTTTATGGTCGTGGCAAATTACTATTGGATATTATCCGGCATCTGATATTTTTAGCGCGTGGTTTTGTTAATCCGGCAAAGTTAAGATACCCTCAAAGCTGAAAAGTCTAAATCCAATTGTCGAAGTTGGCGGTTTGCGGGTGGGGAGTAGGCACGTGAATGAATATGAATTGATTGAGCAGCTAATTGATAGCAAAATCATAGCAACCCGTAGTTTAACCGGCGGATGTATTGCCGATACGCGGCTGCTTACTTTTGCTAATCAGCAAAGCGTGGTCGTCAAATTGAATAATCCGTTTGCCGCGAGTGAAGCGCATGGCTTAATTGAATTATCGAAAGCGCAAGTAATTCGGGTACCGCAGGTCATATATTATTCCGCGAATTTGTTGGTAGTGGAATTTATTCCTTCGGCAGCAATGAAGCGCGATTTTTGGCAGGATTTTGGGATTAAATTGGCGCAGTTGCATGGTCATTCTTCGCCGCACTTTGGGTTTTATGAAGACAATTATATTGGCAGCAATCGCCAGTTAAATAATTTTAAGCAGACTACTGTAAGCTGGGGTGATTTTTACTGGCAATATCGCTTATTGGCGCAGTATCAGTTAGCGGAACAACGCGGTTTATTGAGCGGGGAATTAGCTAAAAAATTTGCTAGGTTGGAACAGATTTATCATAAAATCATCATCGATGACGGACAATTGCCGGCATTGCTTCATGGTGATTTATGGTCGGGGAATTATTTGGTTGATTCAATCGGTAATCCGGTACTGATTGATCCGGCAGTCTATTATGGGCATCCAGAGGCTGAATTGGCGATGACTAAATTATTTGGCGGTTTTCCACGTGAGTTTTATGCTGGTTATGAAGCACAGCAACCGTTGGCAGAAGGCTATTCTTATCGTGAGAAAATTTACCTGCTTTATCACTTATTAAATCATTTGAATTTATTTGGTAGTGGTTATCTCGCGCAGGTGCTGCAGGCGATTGATTTTTATATTCAGTGAGACTGCGCTAACATTTACTTCAGAGCTTGATTTGAATTAAAATCAAGCCCCAGATAAACTTTATTGTGGGGTGCGTTGAGGTTAACTGACGCTGCGACAGAAAATCCGCACTTCATTATCAAGAGCCAATAATTCATCCAATGACTGAGCCGCAATGCCGTTAAATTTATCTAGAGCGCTGCGTATTAGTGCCGGAATATCATAAAAGCCGATATGGTTCTGTAAAAATTTTGCCACGGCAATTTCGTTAGCAGCATTAATTACCAACGGGGCACAACCGCCTAATTTCAAGGCATCCCATGCTAATTGCAGGCATGGAAAGCGCGTGGTGTCCGGTGCGGTAAAGGTTAACGGTGGCAGCTTGAGAAAATCAAGGTTGCTGCTGCCGGAGCTAATCCGCTGTGGCGCGCTTAAGGCATAGGCAATTGGCGTTTTCATATCCGGCGTGCCCAATTGGGCAATAATTGAGCTATCGCGATATTCAACCATCGAATGGATGATGCTTTGTGGATGAACTACTACTTCAATTTGTGCTGGTTTGGCCTTGAATAACCAATAAGCTTCAATAACTTCCAAGCCTTTATTCATCAAAGTGGCGCTATCAACTGAGATTTTTTGTCCCATGCTCCAATTGGGGTGTTTTACGGCTTCAGCGGCGCTAACTTGCTGTAATTCATCTATAGATTTATGTAAAAATGGTCCACCGGAAGCCGTAAGAATTATTTTACTAACGCCAGCCTCATCCAATGACGAATAACCAAAAGGCAATGCCTGAAAAATTGCGCTATGTTCACTATCAACCGGAATAATGGTGGCACCATTGGCATGAGCGGTACTGGTAATTAGCGCGCCGCCGGCAACCAAAGATTCTTTATTTGCCAGCAAAATCCGTTTGCCGGCTTTGGCGGCATGATAAGTCGGTAACAGTCCGGCACTGCCGACAATGGCTGACATTACTACATCCACTTCCGGATGTGCAGCTAAATGCGCCAGATTTTCTTCACCGTATAAAATTGCGGTTGAAGCTGATTGCTCTTTTAACAGTTCTGCCAATTGTTGCGCAGTTGTGCTATCCGGCACCCATACATACGTCGGATGAACTTGTTGACATTGCGTTGCCAGCAATTTTACATTGCTATAACCGCTAAGCGCAAAGATTTGGTATTCTTCCCGATGGTGTGCCAATACTTCAAGAGTCGATACACCTATCGAGCCGGTAGCACCAAAAATAACAACTTTTTTCATGTTAAATCATCCCGCGGATGATGGCAAAAGCAATTGCCATTACCGCTATCAAACTATCAATTCGGTCAAAAACTCCACCATGTCCAGGCAGCAGGGTACCACTGTCTTTAACTTGGGCTACCCGCTTCAGCCATGATTCAAATAAGTCACCAACAATGCTGATTGCCGTCAAAATAAAGGCAAATTTAAACACCGTTCCATATTTAGGCAGATAAATTGCAGCATTGAAATATTTGAGAATAAGTAAATAAATCACCACCAGTACAAACCCACCGATTGCGCCTTCAATACTTTTCCCGGGACTAATCCGTGGTGCCAATTTATGTTTGCCCAGTGATTTACCGACAAAATAAGCACCGGTATCCGCGACCCATGCGACCGCCATCAGGCTAACTAATTGCCATGGACCAAAGAGCGCATTAATCACCGTTAGTGAGTAATAAGCTGGGATAAACAGCATCAGGGCAAAAATCATTATTGCTAGTTTAGGGAATTTTCTGGGGGTGAAGATAAGAATCAACGGTACCATAAAACACCAGGTTACCACGGCAATAATCCGAATTACTTGACTGCAATCATGTATTGATGTTGCAATTCCCAGCGCGATGGCGGTCGCAATTACTGCAGTAGCAATACTTTGCCATTGTGTAAACCGATACATTTTAGTTAGTTCGTAAATGGCCAGTAAGCACAACAACCACGCCGCAGCCGAAAATATATGCGCAGGAGTGTAGAACAAGATACCCGCAGCAATGGCAAGTAAGATTAGGGCGGTGGAAATACGAGGTAACAGCATTAATTATTCCTATAATTGTTCGGAAATTTTTCCGAAACGGCGTTCACGGTTATTGTACCACTCGATGGCATCATCAAGTGCTGCCGGGGTGAATTCCGGCCATGCCAGCGGAGTGAAGTAAATTTCACTATAGGCTAATTGCCAGAGCATGAAATTACTGATTCGGCATTCACCACTGGTGCGAATAACCAATTCCGGATCCGGTTGACCGGCGGTGTATAGATAGCTGCGGAATATTTCTTCAGTTATAACTTCGTGTGGACGGTCTTTTAAAATTCGATTAACGGCCTGAACAATATCATATTGACCGCTATAATCGATGCAAATATTGAAATTCAAGCCGCTATTGTGGGCAGTTAGTTTTTCGGCAGCTTCCAAGCTGGTTTTAAATTCCGGCGCTAACCGCTCACGATCACCCAAAAAGCGAATTACCGCTTGTTTTTGATGAAGTTCATTGAGTTCTTTATTTAATTTTTTAAGCATTAAACGCATCAAAAACGAAACTTCCTCCTGTGGACGTTTCCAGTTTTCGCGGCCAAAGGCAAAAACCGTTAGATGTTTAACACCCAGATCATCGCAGTGGGTGACAATTTTTTTAAGGCTGGCAACGCCCTTGACATGTCCGGCAACCCGTGGTAAAAAGCGTTTTTTTGCCCAGCGGCCATTGCCATCCATGATAATTGCGATATGTTGTGGTATTGAATTCATAGTTTAATTTTTATAGTCGGTTTATACAATAAAATGCAATGCGAGACCGCATTGCATTTTAATCAGATTCTAAAGCTAACCGTAAAATTAGACTTTTAATAATTCTTTTTCTTTTTCTGCGGTCATTTTATCGATCTCGGTGATAAACTTGTCGGTAAGTTTTTGAATTTCATCTTGTCCACGTTTATCGTCATCTTCGGTAATTTCTTTATCTTTTAGTTTGGCTTTCAATTCAGTGTTACCATTTTGGCGGATTTTACGAATTGCTACTTTGGCATCTTCGCCTTCACCTTTTACCACTTTGATTAATTCTTTGCGGCGTTCTTCGGTTAGCGCCGGCATTGGTACACGCACGGTGCTGCCATTGGCTGATGGATTCAATCCCATATCGGCATCACGAATGGCTTTTTCAATCGCTGCAGCCATCTTAGCTTCAAATGGTTGAACGGTTAACGTGCGGGCGTCGCTGGCGGTGACGGTAGCCACTTGATTGATTGGCATCATTGAACCATAATAATCAATTTGGACGGTGTCCAACAATCCTGGATGAGCACGACCAGTACGGATTTTAGTCAAGGTGTTTTTATAATTTTCAACACTTTTAAGCATTTTAGTTTCGGAAGATTTTTTTATTTCGCTAGTCATTTCGTTATTTACCTAAATTTAAAATTACAAACAAGAAAATATTATAGTAGAAGTATGGGGGCTTTGTCAAAAACCACACCAGAATAGCTACAATTTATTTATAGCCGCTTATATTCTTTTATTGCCCGCGCAGTTTCTTTTTTTCCTTCGCGTTCTTTTTCAGTAGCACGCTTATCATGAAGTTTTTTACCTTTAGCTAAAGCTATTTCAGCTTTGACCTTACCTTTTTTATAGTGTAAGTCCAGTGCGATTAGGCTATAGCCGCGCTGCTCGACTTTACCGATCATGCGGTCAATTTCGCGACGGTGCAACAGTAATTTTTTCAGGCGCATGCTATCCGGGCGGACATGAGTACTGGCGGAAATCATTGGAGTAACGTTAAACCCCAATAACCATACCTCGTGATTTTTGATTTTAACATATGAATCTTTTAGTTGACCTTTGCCTTCGCGGATGGCTTTTACTTCCCAGCCTTCCAGAACGACGCCGGCTTCAAACTTCTCTTCGATGAAAAAATCATGAAAAGCTTTTTTATTGGTGATTATACTCATAGAATAACTAATTTAAAAATTGTCTTTATTTATCAAAATGTTTAAACAATATGACAGCTCAGAGGATTCGAAAACCTCTACTGGCGTTCCTCATCGTTGAGAAATACGTACCCTTGAGTCAGTGACGCTGTTATTGTCTTGGTGCGCTATTCTAGCATAATCCCAACCAATTAAGAGAAATTTTGCGCTAGATAGGCTGGATTTGTTACAATCATCGGTTAATTATATATTATTTGTTTCAAGGAATGGTCGCAAGCATGGTCGCAACAGGCAAATTGTTAACCTTTCAGGATATTATCCTAAAATTACAAAACTATTGGGCAAAGGTCGGCTGTGTAATTTTGCAGCCCTATGATAAAGAAATGGGCGCCGGTACTTCGCATACCGCAACTTTTTTGCGGGCAATTGGTCCTGAGCCGTGGTTTTCGGCGTACGTGCAACCATCGCGGCGTCCGAAAGACGGACGCTATGGTGAAAGCCCTAACCGTCTACAACACTATTATCAATTTCAGGTCGTGTTAAAACCATCTCCGGAAAATATTCAGGAATTGTATCTGGATTCATTGCGTGAATTGGGGGTTGACACTCAAGTTCATGATATCCGCTTTGTTGAAGATAATTGGGAAAACCCAACCCTTGGCGCGTGGGGACTCGGCTGGGAAGTCTGGCTGGATGGCATGGAAGTTACCCAATTTACCTATTTTCAGCAAGTTGGCGGATTGGATTGTAAGCCGGTATTAGGTGAAATTACCTATGGACTGGAACGCTTGGCAATGTATCTGCAGGGCGTTGATAGCGTTTATGATTTAGTGTGGGCTAAAACCTTAGATGGTAATGATGTTACCTATGGCGATGTATTCCACCAAAATGAAGTTGAGCAATCGCGCTATAATTTTGAATTTAGTAATGCTGAGTTATTATTCAATAATTTTAATAACTATGAAAGTGAAGCCAAACGTTTATTAGAGGCTGAGTTGGTTTTACCAGGTTATGAAATGATTCTCAATGCCGCGCATACTTTCAATATGCTTGATGCCCGCGGCGCAATTTCGGTAACTGAACGGGCGACCTATATCGGACGGATTCGGACGCTAGCGCGGTTGGTTGCTGAAAAATATTACCAATCGCGGGAAGCGTTAGATTTCCCATTGTGCAAGAAATAACGAGGTTGTTATGAAGTGTCCGTTTTGCAATAGTGACGATACTCAGGTGATTGATACCCGGCTGAGTGAAGATAAGATGGTTGTGAAGCGGAGGCGCAAGTGTACAGTATGCGAGAAACGCTTTACTACTTTTGAAAAAATTGAGTTGTTATTTCCGGTAGTGGTGAAAAGTAACGGTACCCGTCAGGAATACGAAGAAGCCAAAATTCGGCTGAGTTTTATGAAAGCCTTACATAAACGCCCAGTGGCAACTCATTTGGTGGATGATGCGATAGAGGCAGTTCGCCAACAGGTATTGATGTATGGCGAACGCGAGATTTTTTCGCGGGTCATTGGTGATTTGGTGATGGAACAGTTGGCTAAATTGGACAAGGTTGCGTATATCCGCTTTGCTTCAATTTACCGTAGTTTTACCGATGTGACTGATTTTACTGATTTGATTGAGCAGGTTAATAATTAGCCGAAATGCTGGGTGTAATTAATTTTAATAAATAAGTATGAAAGATTGATATGTTGAAAATTCTCCAAAAAGCCTATGCCTTTGATGATGTATTATTAGTTCCGGCGCACTCGGAAATTTTACCTAAAGATGTTAATTTGGTGACCAGGCTATCGCGTAATTTGGTACTTAATGTTCCAGTGGTTTCCGCGGCAATGGATACCGTTACGGATGCCAAAATGGCAATTGCCATGGCGCAAGAAGGTGGTATCGGAATTATTCATAAAAATATGTCGCCCGAAGCGCAGGCGGCGCGGGTTGCCATTGTTAAGCGTCATGAGTCGGGAATTGTTAAAGATCCGGTAACGATTTCGCCGGATGCTAGTGTTCGTGAGTTGGTTAATTTGACCAGTAAACGTCATATTTCCGGAGTGCCGGTAGTTGAAGCTGGCAAAGTTGTCGGAATCGTAACTAATCGTGATGTGCGGTTTGAAAGCAATCTTGATCAATCGGTCAGAAATATCATGACTCCGCAACAGCGCTTGGTAACCATCAATGAAGGTGATTCGGTTGAATTGGCCAAGCAATTGATGCACAAACACCGGATTGAGCGGGTATTGGTGGTAAATGATAAATTTGAGCTACAAGGTCTGGTGACGGTCAAAGATATTACTAAAAATATTGCATTTCCATTAGCCAATAAAGATAGTTTGGGACGGTTGCGGGTTGGTGCTGCGGTCGGTGCCGGCGGCGATAGTGAAGAACGAGTTGCCCGTTTAGTCGAAGCTGGCGTTGATGTAATAATCGTTGATACCGCCCATGGGCATTCCCAAGGTGTTATTGACCGGGTGCGTTGGATTAAAAATAACTATACCGGTGTTGATGTAATTGGCGGCAATATTGCAACCGCCGCCGCCGCACGGGCATTGGTTGAAGCCGGTGCCGATGGGGTAAAAGTCGGAATTGGTCCAGGATCAATTTGTACCACCCGGATAGTTGCCGGTGTTGGTGTTCCGCAATTATCGGCAATCGCTAATGTCGCGGATTACTTGGCGGGCAGCGGTATTCCGGTAATTGGTGATGGCGGCATCCGTTTTTCCGGTGATGTTGCCAAGGCGTTGGCGGCAGGTGCTTCGTGTGTGATGCTTGGTAGTATGCTCGCCGGAACCGATGAAGCTCCCGGTGAGATTGAGCTTTATCAGGGGCGGAGCTATAAATCTTACCGTGGAATGGGCTCGCTGGGTGCAATGAGTAAAGGTTCGGCGGATCGCTATTTTCAGGAAAGTACTAATGCTCAGGATAAGCTGGTGCCGGAAGGAATTGAGGGGCGCGTGCCGCATAAAGGTAGTCTGAATTCGGTTATTCACCAATTATTGGGCGGTGTTCGGGCTTCGATGGGGTATTTGGGCTGCGCTACGATTGAAGAAATGTATCGTTATGCCGAATTTGTTGAAATTAGTGCGGCGGGGATAAAAGAATCTCATGTCCATGATGTTCAAATTGTAAAAGAAGCGCCGAATTATAATTTAGCGTAAAAATTTGTTTTAATAACTGATGTTACACAGGGTAATGGTTTTAGCAATAAGTTATTGATTTTTCCTCATGGCGCACTGATTTTACATTGGCAATCAGTGCGCAAAATCGTCAAACTCAATAAATTATCGCAAAACTAAGAAAGGCGTAACATCGCTTAATAAGGTTTATTTAATGTTTAATATTATTGAAAAACATCCTAAGGTTGTAAAAGGCATTATGATTGCGATTACCGCGACCTTTGTGGTGTGGGGTATTAGTGGTTATCTGGGGATGACCGGTGATGATGGTTATGTGGCGAAAGTTGGTAGCAGTAAAATCTACTCACAGGATATTGACCGGGCGATGGATCAAAATCCGGGACAAAATCAGGATAAAATGCAGGTGTTGTTTGGGCTGATTAACCGCCAATTATTGATTAATTCCTTAAACGATAAACATATGTCGGTAACTACTCAGCAATTACAGCAAGAAATAGCTCAGATTCCGATGTTCCAGACCAATGGTAAATTTGATGTTACTAAATATGAAAATTTTTTAAAACAACAGTATACTACTTCGAACAAATTTGAACAGCAAATCCAACAGCAGATTTTGATTAACGATATGCTGGATTTCTTTAAAAGCTCATATTTTTCTTCGGCAACGTTCCAGGGTAAATTTGTTGAATTGCTTAGCCGCGAGCGGAATGTTTCACAATATGTGGTAGCTGCTAAACAATTTTACAATCAGATAAATCCAAGCGAAAGCACCATTAGCGGTTATTATCAACAAAATATTGCCCAATATACATTACCGGCGCAAGCTAAATTCCAGTATGTTCAGCTTTCAGCTGATACTTTGGCACCGGCAATTAAGGTTAGTGAATCGCAAATAGCCGGGTATTTGCAAGCACATCCAAATGCAGGTAATAATGAGCAAGTCGATGCCTCGCATATTCTCTTTACGGTGCCGGCAAACGCTACCCAGCAAGAAAAAGATCAAATTAAGGATAAAGCCGAAGCAGTTTTAGCTCAGGTTAAAGCTAATCCGGCAAAATTTGCGGAGTTAGCCAAACAATATTCACAAGATCCCGGTTCGGCACAAAATGGCGGCGATTTAGGTTTCTTTGGCAAGGGGGTAATGGTTCCTCAATTTGAAAGTGTTGCTTTTGCTCTTAAACAAGGACAAATCAGCGGCTTGGTACAAACTCAATTTGGTTATCATATTATTCGCATTAACGAAATCAAGGGTAATGATGTCAATGCTGCCCGTCAGTATGCACAGACGCAGTTACAGAAACAACTGGCACAACAACAGGTACAGCCGGATGTTGACCAGCTAAATGATATTACCTATAATCAACCGAATTCATTAGATCCGGTAACGCAGAAATTGGGATTGGCGGTACAAACTACCGATTGGGTAGCGCAAAATACCAAACAAGGCATTTTTGCCAATCCAAAATTAGCCGCAATTGCTTTTTCGCCAACACAACTCAAGAGTAAACAAAACAGCGAAGTGGTTGATATGGGTGATGGTAGTTATGTGGTGGTGCGGATTGTTGATTATAAACCATCACGGGTACAGCCGTTGCCGGAAGTTCAAGCCGGTATTGTCACTGCATTAAAAGCCCAACAGGCAGCGCAAATGGCATCCGCAATGGGGCAACAGCAATTGGCTCAGGTTCAGCAAGGTAAGCTTAAACTTAATTTCACAAATCCGGTAAATGTTAGCTTATTGGGACAGGATAAAACCATTGACCCAATGGCGGTGAAACAAATTTTTACAGTTCCGGCACAATTCCCGGCTTATACCGGTGCAGTTAATCAGGCTGGTGATTTTGTGATTTATCAAATCAATAGCCAAAGTGTTGATAAGACTCTTGATGCACAAAATCAGAAAATTGTCGGTCAATTAGCTGATCAATATTCGATGATGAATCTAAATGCCTACGTTGCCGCTTTACGTAGCGATTATAAGGTTAACTACAAATTGGATCGGATCCAGCAATCTGCTGATGGTTCCGATGGACAGCCGCCTGCACCTGCCGGTAATTAGACTATTCATAATAGCTTAAAGATAAACCCCTGCCAACCAGCGGGGGCTTTTTTATGACGAACAGCTAAGACTGATTTGCGTTGCCCATGCCGGCGGCAAATGATAATAATCAGCAAACTCCGGCAATTCCTGATAGGGCGAGGAAATAACCGTAAATAATTTAGCTAATTCACCATAATCACCGGCTTCGGCGCGGATTATTGCCGATTGCAACAAATGGTTACGTAGAACAATTGCCGGATTATGCGCAAGCATTCGTTCACGGCGCTGAGCTACGGTCAATGACTCTAGTTGATAACGCTGCTCTAGTTTTTGATACCAATTATTTAAATCTAACTGTGGATATTGTCCGGCAATTTGTAATCTTCCGCTGCTGCCGTCACTTAAGCGTCGCCAAAACCAAGTCCAATCTACTTGCGCTTGCTGCAATAACGGCAATAGCTCATCAATCAGCGGGAGGTCGGTTTCGCTATTTGGAGCGCTTAGTCCCAGTTTAGCCGTCATCAATTCCAGATAGTCGCGGTTATAATAATCGGCATATTTTGCCAGAATTGATTCCAGTTCTTCTAGATATGGATATAATCTAACCAAGGCATCAGCCAAGCGGTAGAGATTCCACCAGGCAATCATCGGTTGCCGGGCATAGACATAACGCCCCTCACTATCGGAATGATTAAATATCTGCTCAGGTGCGAAGTTGTCCATAAATGAAAATGGTCCGTAATCAATGGTCAATCCCAAAATTGACATATTGTCGGTATTCATTACCCCATGAACAAAACCAACCGTCTGCCAGTGCGCAATTAATTGAGCAGTTTTTGCGCAGACCTGCTCTAAAAAATCTGGAATAAAATCCGGAGATTTAACATCAATGGCTGAAAAATAATGGCGACAGCAAAATTCACAAAGTTGCTGTAGCTGCAATAATTTATTGTGGCGGGCAAAATATTCGAAATGACCAAAGCGCAGGAAACTCGGTGCAAGCCGTAAGACAATTGCTGCCGGTTCGGCATTTTCGCGATAAACAGCATCAGCGCTGGCAATTATTCCCCCAGCCAGAGTGGTGGGGATTCCTAATTTATCAAGCGCCTGTGATGCCAGATATTCACGGATTGAAGAACGCAGAACGGCGCGACCATCGGCAAACCGCGAATATGGAGTTTTACCGGCACCTTTTAACTGGATTTCCCAAATTTGACCGTCATTGGCGGCATGTTCGGCAATCAATAATGCCCGTCCATCACCCAATTGAGGAACCGGCACGCCAAACTGGTGTCCCATATATACGCTAGCAAGCGGCGGATAACCTGCCACCGATGTTTGTCCACTGATTATTGCCAGCCATTCGCTAGCGCTAATTTGCGCTAAATTTAATTTTTTGATTAATTCATGGTTAAGGTGAATTAATCGCGGGTTGTCCGTTAGCGCGGTTGGATTGGTATAGCTAAAAAAGTCGCTGCCGAGTTTGGCAAACCGCGGGGTGAGATTCCACATTATGTTTCTTTCCAATAAGTAATTGATATTACTGATAGTGTCTATTTTGGCGCTGGGTTTGTGTTTTCCGTTCAAGTGTTACCAAGATAAGAGTTTGTAGTTACGTAGAACTATTTTGTGAAAAACTCGCTACGCTAGGAGAGTTCACAAAATGACGTTCTTTACGTAAACGAACTCTAATCCTCTTCACAATTCACTTAAACCCAAAACCAAGCGCTAAAATATTATATTATGTTGCATCAACGATGTAATCAATATTTACTATAGCCGTTATTTTAGCCTGAATGAGTAATTAAAGTTGACTAAAATAGTCGGAAATATGCTCGGTTAACATTTTCAGGATCTGCGGCTAATTGATGTGGGTGGCAGCTGGTGCTGGATTTTAGTGCGATTTTTATTGCCGCCAAGCGGTTAATAGTATAATACGGGATACTTACAACGATTTTATGGATAAATTATGTTAAATTTGGAAGTTAAACAAAATCTCTTGACTAATAATCAGTTAGATGGACAGTTTCTCAATCGACAATTAGCCAAAATTGCGCGTGGAGGTGTTGATTTTGCGGATTTATATTTGCAAGCCGATTATAGTGAATCATGGGTGCTGGATGAGGGGATAATTAAATCCGGCAGTTACGCGCTCAATCAGGGAATCGGTGTGCGGGCAGTAGTTGGTGAACAAACATTTTTTAACTACGCCAATGCCTTAACGCCGACGGCAATTTCATCGTTGATTGATAATATGTTTATTGCCGGTGATAATAGTCGTTCGCTGCAAAATTCAGTTAAGCCAGTGGAATTACCGCTGCAGTCATTATATACCTCGTCTAATCCGTTAAGTAGTTATAGCAGCAGTCATAAGATTGGATTATTGCAGCAAATCAATAGTAAAGCGCGTGCCTTGCCGTTGGTTAGCAATGTAATTGCCAGCTTAAATCTCGAATATGATCAAATCTATTTGGTGCGCAGTGATACACAGCATTTTAGCGATATTCGTCCGTTGATTCATATGAGTATTACGATTATTGTCAATAAAGACGGCAAAATGGAACGTGCCGCAGCCGGTGGTGGCGGGCGGTTGGAATTATCTTATTTTAGTAGTGAACAAATTCAACAATATATTGACAAAGCCTATGCTCAGGCGGTTGCCAAATTGGATGCACTGCCGGCACCGCGTGGACAAATGCCGGTGGTTTTAGGCAACGGTTGGGCTGGGGTAATTTTGCATGAGGCGGTTGGCCATGGTCTGGAGGGGGATTTTAATCGCAAGGGTAGTTCGGCTTTTAGCGGTAAAATCGGTGAACGAGTGGCTAGTCCCGGTGTAACGGTAATTGATGAAGGTTGTATCAAAGATCGTCGCGGCTCTTCAAATTTTGATGATGAGGGAAATCCAACCCAACGAACGGTGCTGATTGAAGATGGCATTCTCAAGGGCTATATGTTTGATGAGCTAAATGCGCGCTTAACCAATCAGCGTTCAACCGGTAATGGCCGCCGGGAGTCTTTTGCTTCGGTTCCATTACCGCGGATGACTAATACCTATATGCAGGCAGGTAACTATACGCCGGATGAAATTATTGCCAGTGTTGATCATGGTTTATTTGCTGAGAGTTTTGAAGGCGGTCAGGTTGATATTACTTCCGGTCAATTTGTTTTTAATGCTTCGGTGGCATGGGTGATTGAAAAGGGTAAGCTCGCTTATCCGGTTAAAGGGTGCGCCTTGGTTGGCAGTGGTCCTGAATGTCTGCGCCATGTTACCATGATCGGTAATAATTTGGAATTGGATAGTGGTGTTGGTGTTTGCGGTAAAGACGGTCAATCGGTTCCGGTGGGGGTTGGACAACCAACTTTACGCTTAGACGGCGGCTTGATCGTTGGCGGTTAGTGTTACATTATCGTGTCAAAATAAAAAAAAGGCGCAATTGTTATTGCGCCTTATAGTCCCCCAAAATTGAACTATACTTGAAGTTGATTTATCATGAAAAAGGTGTCACCACCTAGGAACGTATTGTAATCCAAAACTGATAGATTTACTATGGTATAAATATACCATAGCTGAGTAACCAACTGATGTAAATTAATAAAAAATTGAATTATTTTATAAAAAGATGATTTTAGGTGAATTTTGGTGATTTTTTGTAATAAATATTGTACGAAGGAAGTGAAGTTACGCATGAAAAATTCAAGGTTAGGTTATTGATTTTTTCTTATGGCTCGCTGATTTCACATTAGTAGTCAGCGCGCAAAATCGTCAAACTCAATAAAATAGCTCTAAAATATGGGTGTGCGCGCGTAACATCAGTAAAAAATATCTATTCCAGTCGATTATATGCGATCTGAAATTATTACCTGTTTAGAGTATTACTTAATTTTTATATTTTTCCTCTTGTTTGGATCTAGCTCACATTGATTGGAAAATCCAGATTTTTTCTTACTACATGACAGAAATTAATTTCTTGCATTTCACTTCCATTGGTAAGTAACTAATACACAATGAAATAAGCTTAATTGCATCGTATAAATTATTGTTTAGTTTTTGTATTAATAAATCATAACCATATCTAAA
>CAZATM010000101.1:0-64749 GCA_964488065.1 uncultured Neisseria sp. | reverse complement strand
GAAAAATCTTGGCAAAATCCTTGAACATGTTACAGTGCCTATGATATAATCACGCATCATTTTTTCGAAAGGTAGCTGTAGTGAAACAAAATATTCATCCAGCATATAAAGATGTTACAGTTACTTGTAGTTGTGGCAATTCATTTGTTACTAAATCAACTTTGGCTAAAGAAGCGTTAAACATTGAGGTTTGCTCTCAATGTCACCCGTTCTATTCCGGTAAACAACGTTTAGTGGATAGCGCTGGTCGCGTTGACAAATTCCGTCAAAAATACGGAATGTTCGGTCAAAGAACTACTAAGTAAAAAGACTCTGATATATGATAAAATAGGTAGCCTAGGCTACCTATTTTTATTTGTGGAAATCCATTCTTATGCTGACATATACCCCCAACCCCAAGCCCCAACGTAAAGACCGTCCATGGTTATTGGTTATCCTTGCCGTTATCTGGATTGGCGGCGCGAGTTTTTTCCATGCACCGTGGGAACCCTATGAACCTTTCGTGACCGCAGTAGTCAAGAGTATTCTTGCGACCAATAGTTGGTTGGTTCCGCGGATCGCCGAGGGTACGCCATATCTGGATTTGCAGCCATTTTATTTCTGGATTTATGCAATCATTATCCGGATTTTCCATTTTAGTGATATCGTCAATGCCATTCGCTTGATTAATTCGTTGATTATCTTACTGGTGATTTATTTTATGGGGCGGCTGGGTTCCGGTCTTAATGCCTATAAAAATGGGCGCACGGTGGTTATGATTTTAATCAGCAGTATCGGTTTTATCAATAATGCCTACCAATTATCACCAAATATAGTAGTGTTGTTGGGATTCACGCTCTATTTTTATGCCTTGCAGCAGTTGGATAAAATGCCGGGTATTTCGGCATGGATCTTGTCGCTGGGTTTGATTTTAATCTCACTGAATTTTACCGGTGAATTTATTGTTATTGCCTTGTTATTGCTGGTAATTTTGCCGGTAATTAACCGTCAGTGGAATCACTCCCGCTACTATTTGACGGCATTTGCTGGAATTGGTTTATTCGCCTTGATATTTTTCTCTTATGCTTGGCAATTGGAGCGGGTTAATCATCGATTTTTTGTCGAGTGGGAAAGTAAATACAGTAGCTTTCTGTTTTTTACTCCCGATAACTGGCTGAGCAATGCTTTATTTTATCTGCAAACCATGGCGTGGTACTTGGTGCCGGGGTGGTTTTTATTGTTGTGGACATTCTACAAACGACGTAAACAGGTATTTCGTGATAAAATTTTGCAGGCATCGGTGATTTTTATTTTATTACTGGCGGTATTTGCGATCTGCAGTAATAATCTTTCTGAAAACGTACTGTTCCCGCTGATTATTCCATTTGTCTTACTGGCATCGGTTGAAGTCGATTCAATTCGAATTACCATTGTCTCACTGTTGAATTGGTTTAGTATTTTTGTATTTGGTTTTGCTGGAATCTTTCTGGTATTATTGTATGTAGCACTTAATTTTGGACATCCAGTTGATTTATTGAGCAAAGCACAGTTTTATGCGCCGACCTACATCTTCAATTTCAATTTTTGGCAGTTTTCATTGGCGGTTATCAGTGCCGGAATTTGGCTGTTTATGATTACCCGTAAGCATATCCGCGGACGGGAAATGACTTCCAACTGGGCGAGTGGTACAACTTTTGTGTTAGCGATGTTTGTGTCATTGTGTTTGCCGTGGTTTAATCAGGTGTTGACCTTTAAAGATGTCGTAACTAGCAGCATTCCCTATCTAAATAAAAATAATCACTGTATCGCGACAACCGGCAGCAATCAGCTGCAAAATGCGATCTGGTATTATTATGCCGATGTGGTATTTTCACCGCAAAAAAATATTATGGCTTCCGATTGTGACCAAGCTTTAATTGCGGTTGAACCGGATAGCATTCTTAATTATCCCGGTTGGGATGTTATTTGGAGTGCCAAGCGTCCGGTTGATACTCGGCGTTATGTACTATTGCAGCGCAAGCAAAATTAAGCTACAATGCGAGAATTGGAGAATGAAAGTGTCTGACCGGTTGGTGGCTAGGAAAATATTCTTTAGTTTGTTAAGCATAATGCTCTTCGCGTGCAGTAATAATGGTATATTCCGGCACAATCCAGTGGTAGTGTGACAACTATTCTCCTAACTCAGGCAATCATTCCTTCGCTTCCCGAGCGGACTAGTACATCATATTTAGCGGTTGTTAATACGGGCAACCAAGTCGTTAGCGGTTTAACCTATACCGCTAGTGAGTCAGCCGTGATAATTCCAGATGGGCAATGCTCAACCTTAATGCCGGGGCAGACTTGCGCTTTGAAATTAAATGTATCGGCACAAACCAATGCTTTTGCTACTATTTCAATTGGGCAACGTGGAAACAATACCAGCAATTCACAAATATTGGCAATTAATCAAGTGGCTTATCGTCCTCAGGTGAGTGGTGTTGGTGCGGTTAGCTTACTACTCCCAAGCTCTGTTCAGGTGGGTGAGAGTTCGGCTACCGCATCGGTGGTAGTAAATGCTGTTGTTATTGGGAATAGTGATGGGATTGAGTCGATTAATTTAAATTATGTCAATTGGCAGCTTCTTAAAACCGCATCGTTGCAAGCCAATAATATTAAAATATTAGGTGGGAACAGTACAAAATATCATACTGGTGACATAGTAAGTTTTTTAATTACAATGCCGGTAATGAGTTCTACAACGGCAGCATTGGCGCCGGTAGTTACCTCACTAATTAATAATAATTTAACTGTAGTTACCGGTAATTCATTGCCGCTACGATTAGTCACAGCTAATTCCGGAGGGACATTAGCTTTTTACCCGCAACAATTGTCGCTAACCAATAATAACCCTGATTTTCGTGCTGAAATAATTAACAATACAAGTGCCGGTGGTGGAAACTTAACTATTTCCAATATTCTAACCTCTTCGCCGGCAATTGAAATTAGCACCGACACCTGTAGTGGACATATGTTGGCTCCTGGAGAACATTGCAGCTACCTTATTAGTTTAGAATCGCAAAATATTATTTCCGGCAGTGGTTCGTTAACCGTTAATTATAATAGCGGCAATAGTGGGTTGATTGCAGTAAATCAGACTGTTGATTTTTATGTTTCCGGAGCCCCGGGGTTAGCTCTTTTTGATTCCGGTAATTTTAATTTTATTACTACCGAGCAAACTCCTGTAACTCATGAAATTTATTTAACCAATAGCGGTGAACATGTTTATCCGAATATTAAAGCCAACCAACAAGAATCTGCGATTACGGCTTTTTCTTTAACCAATATTGGTTCTGCGCCTACCTCATCAATAAATATCAGCAGCTCGTTAAACGTTTTTCAGTTGTTAAATAACGATTGCCCAGCGGTTTTGGGTTCCGGCAAGAGCTGCAGTTTTAATGTTAAATTTGGACCAACTTCGGAAAGTATGACTTTTAATGGACAGATAAATGTTCAATATCAAACCGGTTTGCCAGGTGGTGGAACCGGGGTTGTTGCCGGTTATCTTAGCGTAACTAGCTATGCAGTGAATGGTGCTGATATTTCCCTTGACTCCCTTAGGGTTTCCCCAGATCCAGTCAGTGGTACGGGTAAGACTGCGGCTGAGGCCTATCAAGTGGTAGGTAAGAATCCATATCAAGTAACGCTGACCTATTTCAATTCTGCAATTAATAGTGCTACCAATTTCACAATTGATACGACGGCACTTTCTAATCAATATACGGTCAATAATAATAACTGTAATGGGATTACCTTATCGCGTGGTGGGAGCTGTAATCTGGTGCTAACCGTAAATACTAGCGCTACTGGTAGTAATAATTTATTACTAAATAGTTTGGTCGCTCGTTGGTCAGATAATAGCGGCAATCATGTAGCACGTTTGCCGTGGGGAAATCAATATACAATGTATTTGAATGTCGACTATTTAGCACCAAGCCTAAGCTTTAATCCTGAAAGTGCTCAAATTGTACTAAAAGCGAATAATTCTGAGGTACAAAGTGCTAATTTTGTGGTTTCAAATAATGGTGATTATCCAGCATCTTTAGGCAACCCGATCTTGTTGCCGGCACTTTCGTGGGGAGCGGTTAATAATGCTTGTGGCAATGTGCTGAATCCTGCAGAAAGCTGTGTGATAACGGTATCTTTGGGACCGACAACTGTTGTTACTAGCGGTAGTCTGAATCTCAGTTTACCATTTAGTGGTGGTAGTACTGGCGAATCCGAGATAACTGCGAGTATAAATTATCAGACTATTTCCAGTATTATGGCTCAAATTCAGAGTGGTTATTTTCAGGGTTCCGGCTTGGATTCGGCAGGTCGTGCTTGGTGGTGGGGATGGGTAGTTGGTGGAACCACTCCGGTTCCATGTACTGATTGCGGTGGTGCGTATTTAATACCAACCAGAGTGCTGAGCAATTTTAATTTTAGTTTACTAAGCGGACAATATGCGAATGATTGCGGTCTGGTTAATCTAAGTGGTGATGCTTATTGCTGGGGGAATGGTAAATATGGAGCATTGGGTAATGGCTCAACTCTAAATAGTCCGATACCGGTCGCCGTATCCGGAGGAAATACCTATTTACAGATTTCTACCGGGTATCGTAGTTCCTGTGCAATTGATCTAAATTCAAACTTATGGTGTTGGGGGCGCAATGCTCAAGGACAATTGGGAACGGGTAATTTTACTTCCTCCAGTATTCCAGTGGCATCGGCCAGCGGTAATTTCAAGAACGTTAGTGCGGGATATAATTTTACCTGCGCACTGAAATCTGATAATAGTGCTTGGTGTTTTGGTGATAATGAAGCCGGGCAATTAGGAAATGGCAACGCTATTCCATGTGCTAACTCAAGTGATTGCAGCAGTTCCTACGTAAGTACGCCGGTTGCAGTAGTTGGTGGACATAGTTTTGTTGCAATTGCTACGGCTGCGGATGGTTATGTTAATGATCCGAATTCTCCGGTTGGTCATGCCTGCGCAATTGATGATAATCAGGATATGTATTGCTGGGGCTCTAATACTTCAGGTCAGCTTGGTGGCGGTAGTGTTAGCAGTTGTACTAGCGCCAATCCGTCTAGTTGTACCGCAACACCACAAAAAGTAATTGGTGGACACAAATTTATTGCACTTACCGCAGGTGCTGGTTATAGTTGTGGTATTGATACGGCGCACCATGCTTGGTGTTGGGGACAAAATCAAAATGGACAGCTCGGGGTTGGCAATCTAACGTCACCCATATTGACGCCGACGGCGGTTAGCGGTAATCTTGAATTTATCCAATTAAGTGGATCATTTACGGCGAATACCTGCGGAATGGATGTTAATGGCAAATCTTGGTGCTGGGGTAGTAATATTTGTGGGCAATTGGGATTTACCTCAAATATGACCATTAATTATTGTTCTGGTGGAACCGCGCCAAGTGAGTTTCCATATCAGGTGTCGATTCCTACACTAGTAAACGAAAGCGGCTATTTCTAAGGTTGTTAGGATGATAAAAAATACTTACCCCACGTTCAGGTAAGTATTTTTTTATTCGAACTGCTACTTAATTGAAACTATTGCCTTCCCAGCTGCCATAGGTCGGATTAGGCAATGAAAAGTAAGTTTGTCCAAATGGCTGATAAAATTTACTATTTGGATCTTGTTTGATGGCCTCTTTTTGGTTGATATTCGGGAAATCCTGAATATTATCGCCAAAATAAGCAATAACTTTTACCGGCTTAATTTTTTCTATCGCTAAAATGTCTTTATAATCGCCTTTGATTACCGCATTAAATCGTGGAGTTTTATTGCTGTCTTTTGCACCATTGGCAAAAATTACATTATCAAAACAAATGCCGGAATGTTCCAGATTTTTGACGGTGGCATCTTGAATTTTGTCATCAAATGCACCGTTACGATTGGTAACCAATACCACTTTACCGCCCATTTTTTGGATCGAGCAAGTAAAATTATGTGCGCCCGGGGTTGCTGGTGAAGTAGCTAACTCCATAAAGGTGTACATGTTTTTCTCATTGTAGCCTTCGCAGGACATTACTTGTTGTTTTTCATATTGAGAATTATCCAGCACGGTTTCATCAATATCCATGATCACACCCCAGGTTTTTTTCTTCAATTTTTCAGTTTTTACTTGGGCGCTGACTTTTTCTAGGCCCAGAGCAAAGACCTGATTGTATTGGGCATTGCGCTCGGCAGAATCGCGATACCATTTGGTTGCCGCATAATAGGCCGAGGTTTCCGGATTTCCCGGGGTACAGCTGGCATGTTTCTGGCTGGTAATTGGGGCGCTCGCATTTAGCGGTGCGCTAGCGGCAGCATTATTGCTACTGACGGCAAAACTGGTTAGCGGTAATGCAACGGCAAGACTGGTTAACAGTAATTTAAGTTTCATCTTCTCTCCATAATTAATATAGTTTTTTAGTCTTAAGTGCGGCGGCGATCCTTTGATAGAAAGCATAACGCGCGGTGTCTATTGTACCATCTTCAACTAATTGGCGAATCAAACATTGCGGCTCCTGCAAGTGGCGGCAATTCTTGAATTTACATTGTCCCAGATGACTGCGCATTTCCGGGAAATATTCGGCCAATTGATCGAGTTCAATGTGAAATAAACCAAACTCCTGCAGTCCTGGACAATCAATCAGTTGGCTATTGACATCAATATGGTACAAGGTTGCATTGGTAGTGGTATGGGCGCCACTGGTTTCATATTTGGTAATATCGCCAATACGGGTATTAGCCGCTGGACAAATGGCGTTGGTAATCGTTGATTTACCCATACCGGATTGTCCAATTAATAGACTGCTGTGATTTAATAGATACGGCTGCAATTCGCGACAATCCTGAGTGGCGCTGAGAGTAAGTACCGGATAGCCAAGTATTTGCTGATAAAGTTGGATAATTTCAGCGCTAAAGGCTGGTGATTCCGGTAAATCAATTTTATTAATCACGATTAGTGGTTTTATTCCCGATGATTCGGCACTTAACAGGCAGCTATCGAGAAATCCGCGATTAAAATTGGGCTTTATGGCGCAGACGATGATAATCTGATCGACATTGCTGGCAATAATCTTGCTACGATTGCGATCCGAGCGATAGACCAGATTTCGCCGCGGAATCAGTGCACTAATTTGCGCCTGTTGTTGATTAATTATGTCAAGCATAACCGTATCACCGACGACATATTCGGTTTTTTTGCCGCGGGTTACCGCATTATAACGTTCGTTGGTGGCGGTTTCAACAATGAATTGCCGCCCAAAGCTGCTGACGATTAAGCCTTGACAGTGCATTCTTGCTCCAGATTTTTAATCCGCAGATTGGCTGGCGGGTGCGAATAATAAAATTTAACATATAGCTCATCCGGGGTAAGCGTGCTGGCATTGTCGCGATACATTTTAACCAAGCCGGAAATTAAATCGCTAGCCGAAGAATTCGCTTTGGCGAAATCATCGGCTTCAAATTCGTTCTTGCGTGACATATGGCTCATTAGCGGAGCCAATGGCAGGCTGATTAATCCCATTACCATCATTAGTAGTAGCAATCCGCTGGCATTATTGATGTTGTCAACATTTAAGCCATGATAAAACCATGGCTGATTAATCAATAATCCAAAAATAAACAAACCCAGCAGCATGATTCCAAAAGAAATAAGCATTTGTTTAAGGATATGCTTGCGTTTAAAATGTCCCAATTCATGGGCTAAGACCGCGATAATTTCGGCATGGGAGAGCTGTTTTAATAAAGTATCAAAAAACACGATGCGTTTACTGGCACCCAGACCGGTAAAGTAAGCATTACCATGGCTGGAGCGTTTGGAACCATCCATCACAAAAACTCCTTGTGATTTAAAGCCGCAGTTAGTCAATAACTGCTCGATTTTGGCTTTCAGTTCAAGATCTTCCAGCGGTGAAAATTTATTGAATAACGGCGCAATAATGGTCGGATAAATAATCAGAATTGCCAAATTAAATACCACCAATACCACCCACACCCATAGCCACCAATTACTGCCCATCATTGTCATCAGCCACAGCACTAAGTAGAGTAGTGGTGCACCAATAATTATTGCCAGCAAACTGCCTTTAAGCAGATCGATGATAAATAATTTAAGCGTCATTTGATTAAAGCCAAATTCCTGCTCAATCCGAAAGGTACTGTAATAGCTAAACGGCAAACTCAGTAGCGAACTTAGCAGCGCATAAATTCCGATTAGCAATACCTGCGAAGTCAGCGGATGATTGCCAAAAGTGCTAATTGTGGCAATTAAATTAATCCCACCACCAAAAGTAAAGACTAAAAGCAGCACAATGCTGAAAATTAATTCATATTTGGCAAGGTTTAGTTTGGCAAGGGTATAGCGTCCGGCTTTTTGGTGGTCGCTTAATGAAATTTGTGGATTAAACGCGCCGGGCACCTGATTGAATGAACGTTTAACTGCCGCAATTTGACGCAGATTTAGGTAATATTTTAAGGCGCTATCAAGGATTATTAATAAGATAAATAGATAAGAAAATGCATTCATTGGATAAAATAAACTTTCCTGACAATAATTTGCTATATTATAATGGATTGGTATTGTACCAGAAATTACAGAAATTAACTATTTTTCTTGAGGCTATCGATGGCTGAACGACCATCACCGGATCAGTTATTGGCAAAATATCAGCAGACCAACCGCGGTAAACTAACCCTATTTTTGGGAGCGGCGGCGGGAGTCGGCAAAACCTATGCAATGCTTAAAGCGCTGCCGGAATTAATTAGCGACGGCATTGATGTGGTAATCGGCTATATTGAACCGCATCAGCGCGCTGAAACGGCAGCACTGATTTTTCCGGAGATGGAAATCGTACCGCCGCGAGTGATTGAATACCGTGGGCACCGCCTACACGAGGTTGATATTGATGCAATTCTCGCCCGTAAACCGCAGTTGGTGGTAATTGATGAGCTCGCGCATAGCAATGTGCCAACTTCACGCAATTTGAAGCGCTATCAGGATGTGTTAGAGTTACTGGCGGAAGGAATTGATGTCTATAGTGCGGTTAATATCCAGCATATTGAGTCATTAAATGATGTGGTGGCACAAATTACCGGGGTAACGGTCAATGAAACGATTCCCGATTATATAATTGATCAAGCCAATGAGGTAAAATTAATTGATACGACTCCGGATGAACTGATTGAACGGCTTAAGGATGGTAAAATTTATCCGCCGGAACGAGCTATCAAAGCGCTGGACAATTTTTTTCGTAAGGGTAATTTGACGGCGCTGCGCGAAATGGCATTGTTGAAGACTGCCCGTAAAGTTGAGCAGCAGGTCAAAGAATATCGTGCGGATCAGGAAATTGATGCGATTTGGAGTAGCCATGACAAGCTAATGGTGGTAATTGAGCCGGGTTATTCCAGTGAAAAAGTAATCCGCAGCGCCAAAACGATGGCGGATAAAGGCTTTTCCGGTTGGTATGTGATTTATCTGGATAATAGCGAACTAAGCGAGCGCCCGTTACGCGAGCGTGAACGGTTGTTGGAATTATTGAATCTGGCGCAGGAGCTGGGCGCCGAGGTTACCCAGCTAAATAGCAGCAATCCGGTCGAGGCAATCATTGATTTTGCCCGCGAACACAATGTCAATACCGTAGTGTTATCACAATATCGCTTGAGCTTGTATTATCGGTTATTTGGAACATCGTTGGTTGCAAAACTCACTGAATTAGCACCGGAATTAAGTGTTCATTTGATTCGTGACGAAAGTTTAAAAAACCGTACTTCGATTAATCAGCCACCGCTCAAAAAAGCGCTCAACTGGTCAAAGTTGGCGCGAAAATTAATTATCAATACGGTACTATTTACGCTGCTGGGTGCGGTGCTATTGCCACTTGCTAACTGGTTATCCAGCGGTAATATTTTGATGATCTATTTATTGGCAATTGTCGGGTTTAATTACGGACGCGGCAAATTATCAGCGCTGGTTGCGGCATTGATGGCTACTATTTCCTATGATTTTTTCTTTATTCCGCCGCGATTTTCTTTTGCCATTGGTGATGCTCAATATATAATAACCTTTATCATTATGGCAGCGGTGGCAATTGCTTTTAATGTGGTCAATGGTAACTTGCGCTATCAGGTTGGGATGTTACGTAAGACTCAGGCGCAAATGACTTTATTATATGCCAGCAGTCGTAAATTGGCCGAGGCTATGGTTGAGGCGCAGGTGGTTGAAGTCATCAATGACTACCTGCCGCGCTTGTTTCAATCCAAGTTTGTGCTACTACTACCGACATTGGAAGAGAAATTGGTTAATTACTCTCCGAGCACTGACTTAAATTATGATTTAGCAATTGCCAGTTGGGTATTTGATAATGGCAAAATTGCCGGTTGCAATACCGACACCTTTGCCGGCAGCCCGTTTTATTATGTGGCGGTAAATACGCCGGTACGAACACGGGGTGTAGTGGTATTGGCGCCGGAAAAGCCACTTGAATTTTTTCTGCCGGCGAATCAGCAGTTGCTGGCAAATTTTATCGGTAATTTGGCAACTACGCTTGAGCGTATCCATTTTACCCAGATTGCGATTCAGACTGAAATTTTGCTGGCAAATCACAAATCGTCTTAGTTGAGTTGGTTGATTGATGGCTCTAAGGCGGTGGTTTTATTGACTTCGGTTGGCGATTGTTAAATTTTAAGGAGACTTTTATGCGGAATAATTTTATACTATTAGCGGTACTCGGGGCAGTGCCACTGGCATTTGCCGATTCTTCGGTGAATACCGCCTACAATGATGGCATTAATACCATTTATAGCTCTAATCCGGCATTAAATCCACCACCGTTGGAGTCCGGGATTAAGCCATTATTTAAAAGCGGCTGGTATGGACATAGCCGGGATGTTACCTATATGAAAATTGCGCAAGTTGAAAGTAATCTGGGGGTGACAATTTTGTATAGCAATAATGGTTATTTTTGTCCGATTGATCAGTATTTATTATTTAAAAATGATCCTAAACATGTCAATAGTTACAATTACCAGATGGATAAAAAATGTACGGCAACCATTACCGTTGATCCGCAGAAAAATACCTTAGTTATGAAAGTAAACAGCGCAACGGCATGTTTTGAAGAACCAATTTATACTGAATTTTGTAATGGCAATGAGAATGTTCATATTACCGATGAACCGGCATCCAATTTATTTGTCAACAAGATTTTTAGCTATCAAAAAGACCAAAACGACAGCAGCTATCACTGGAATGCGAATCAATGATTTAGTCGCTAAGTTATTGTGATTCTAGTGTTGATTAGTAGTAATAAAAATACCCAAGCAACTGCTTGGGTATTTTTATCTCAACATGGTTATTAAGCAACAATTTCTGCGGATTCAATAATAACCGGCTCGACCGGCACATCATCGTGCATGCCGTGGCGCCCAGTTTTTACTAATTTGATTTTATCGATAACTTCGGTTCCGGCAACTGCTTTCCCAAATACGGCATAACCCCAACCATGCAGGTTTTCGCCGCTGAAATTAAGGAAATCGTTATCTTTGACATTTATAAAAAATTGCGCTGTGGCCGAATGCGGCTGCATCGTGCGTGCCATTGCAATGGTATATTTGTCATTTTTGAGACCGTTATTAGCTTCGTTTTTAATTGCCGCACTGGTCTTGCCTTCTTTCATATCTTTATCCATGCCACCACCTTGGATCATGAAATCATTGATTACTCGGTGAAAAATCTTGCCGTTATAATGTCCAGATTTAACATATTCCAGAAAATTAGCAACTGTCAATGGTGCTTTTTCGGCATCTAGTTCTAACACGATTGTACCGAAATTGGTATTTAGTTTTACTTGAGTCATTAGTTGTTCCTTTAAAAAATGATAATTAGATTATTGTGTTACGTATATATAATATTTTTTAGAGGTTGGTTTTAATTTTTAGTGAATTTTGAAGATGATTAGAGTTTGTTTACGTAAAGAACGTGATTTTGTGAACTGTTTGAGTGCAGCGAGTTTTTCACAAAATAGTTCTACGTAACTACGAACTCTTATCGTCGTAACATTTGAACGAAAAAATTAAAATCAAGCTCTGAAATAAACATCGTGCATAACATTACCATGTAATTAGCTATAACTACTGGAGTATGCAGCAAAAATAAAGAGTCTTGCACCGAAATTATTGCAAACTAGTCCGATAATTTTATTGTTTATGTTCGTTGGCTACTTGCACATAATGAGTTGCCGAATAATGCAAAAATTTTATTTCATCGGTGGTTAGCTTGCGCACCTGTTTTACCGGATTCCCCAGATATAAATAGCCGCTTTCAAGATGTTTTCCCGGCGGAACCAAACTTCCAGCACCAATCATTACATTGTCTTCGATAACAACATTATCTAAAATGGTGGTGCTCATTCCGATCAAGATATTGTTTTTTAAAGTACAGGCATGTAAACAGCAATGATGACCAACAGTTACAAAGTCGCCGATGATTAATGGTGTCTCGGCGCTGCGTCCAGGATTTTCATGAGTAACATGAAGCATGGTTAAATCCTGAATGTTGCTGTTTTTTCCGATTATTATATCGGCAACATCACCGCGGGCCACGGCATTACACCATACTGAAGAATTTTCACCAATCACCACGCGCCCAATTATTACCGCACTCCCATCAATATAGGCACTGGCGGCAATTTGTGGGGCATAGTGGAGATAGTTGCGGATATGGTTCATGCTTAGATCTCGATTGTTTCAATAGTGTGATTGTGATTGGTATAAATGCAAATATCGCCGGCAATCTCCAACGATTTTTTTACAATTTCCGCTGCGGTTAAATGTTCGGTATTATCCACCAGCGCTTTGGCCGCCGAATAGGCATAAGAACCACCAGAACCGATTGCGGCAATTGCATGTTCCGGTTCCAATACATCGCCGGTTCCAGTAATAATTAGGCTGTGTTCTTTATCGGCAACAATCAGCATCGCTTCCAGTTTTTGCAACATTTTATCGGTACGCCAGTCTTTAGCCAGTTCAACGGCTGAGCGCATTAACGCACCACCATGCATTTCCAGTTTGGCTTCAAAGCGCTCAAATAAAGTGAACGCATCGGCAGTGGCGCCGGCAAATCCGGCTAACACCTGACCTTTATATAACCGGCGAATTTTACGGGCAGTAGATTTGATTACCGTGTGCCCCAAGGTCACCTGTCCATCGCCACCAATGGCAACTTGATTTCCTTTTCTGACCGCAACGATGGTAGTACCGTGGTATTGTTCCATAAATATTTAAATCCTTTTTAACCGCGAATGGTTATATACTCGTCGTGCTCACAATTTTAGTGTTGTCGTATTGCTAAAAAAGGTTCGTTATTTACTACTTGTAAACAGCCTGACACGCGTGTCCGCCTTTTTATCAATACTCCTAGCTATAATCGCGATCACTTAGAGTCTATACGCAAATGCTTAGTTTGTGACCGTTTTTAGTATAAATAATTTTACAATAGCCGTTATTATAAACGGCATTATGTTAAAATATAAGGCTTAATTTAGTTTATTCAATAAGGGAATGTGCTAGCATGATTAAAATTACTTTACCTGATGGCTCCGTACGGGAGTTTTCTGCCGCGGTAACTATCCTTGATGTTGCCAAAAATATTAGTTCCAGTTTAGCCAAAGCAACCTTGGCTGGTGTGGTTAATGACCAATTGGTTGATGCAACCACCACCATCAGCAGTGATACAACATTGAAACTGATTACCGATAAAGATCCGGAAGGTTTAGAAGTAATTCGCCATTCAACGGCACATTTATTGGCGCAGGCAGTGAAACAATTATTTCCACAGGCGCAAGTTACCATCGGTCCGGTAATTGAAAATGGTTTTTACTATGATTTTAGTCTGGAAACACCATTTACACCTGAAGATTTAATTGCGATTGAAAAGAAAATGGCACATTTGGTAGATCAGAATATTCCGGTTGAGCGGCTGGAAATGACTCGCGAAGATGCGATTAAATATTTTGATTCAATCGGTGAGAAATATAAAGTCGAAATTATCAGCGCAATTCCGGAAGGGCAAACGATTTCTCTGTATCGCCAAGGTGATTTTACCGATTTGTGTCGCGGTCCGCACGTGCCGAGCACTAGTAAATTAAAAGCGTTTAAGTTAATGAAGGTTGCCGGTGCTTATTGGCGGGGTAATTCAGATAATGAGATGCTGCAACGGATTTATGGAACTGCTTGGCGCTCTAAAGATGAATTAAAAGATTACTTGCATATGCTGGAGGAAGCCGAAAAACGCGATCACCGTAAAATCGGTAAACAAATGGGCTTATTTATGCTCTCTGATTATGGTCCGGGCTTTCCGTTCTTTCTACCCAAAGGAATGGCGCTACGCAATGTTCTGGAAGATTTATGGCGTAAAGAACATATCGCAGCCGGTTATCAGGAGATTAAAACCCCGATTATGCTCAATAAAGAGTTGTGGGAAACTTCCGGGCATTGGTTTAATTATCGCGAAAACATGTACACTTCTGAAATTGATGAAATGGAATTTGCAATTAAACCGATGAATTGTCCGGGCTGTATCTTGGTCTATAAAAACGGTCTGCATTCGTATAAAGATTTCCCAATGCGGATTGGCGAATTGGGTCTGGTGCATCGCCATGAATTTTCCGGGGCTCTGCATGGTCTATTCCGGGTACGTAATTTTACCCAGGATGATGCACATATTTTCTGTACTCCTGAACAAATTGAAGCCGAAGTTATCGGTGTGATTGAATTGATCGATAAATTCTATAGCGGAATTTTTGGTTTTGAATATGAGGTTATGCTCTCATCCAAACCGGAAAAAACGATTGGTTCCGATGAGATTTGGGAAACAGCCGAAAAAGCACTGGCCGGTGCGATGGATCGACTTGGTAAACCATATACTATAAATGCTGGTGACGGCGCTTTTTATGGTCCGAAATTAGATTTCAAAATCAAAGACGCGATTGGCCGGATGTGGCAGTGCGGCACGGTGCAATTAGATTTCGATTTGCCGGAGCGCTTTGATATTCATTATATTGGTGAAGATGGTGCTAAACATCGTCCGGTAATGTTACATCGGGTGGTTTATGGTTCAATGGAACGTTTTATTGGGATTCTGATTGAGCATTACGAGGGTAAATTCCCGTATTGGTTGGCACCGGTGCAGGTGGTGGTTCTTAATATTTCCGAAAAACAATCAGCGTATGCGACCACCGTCTATGAGCAGTTAAAGGCTGCCGGGGTTCGTGTGGAACTGGATTTATCCAACGAAAAAATCGGTTACAAAATCCGTGAACACTCGATGCAGAAAGTTCCATATTTGCTGGTTATTGGCGATTCGGAAGTTGAAAATAATCAGGTGACCGTTCGTAAACAGGATGGTAGCGATTTGGGCGCAATGTCATTGGCAGATTTTTTTGAGTTAGCTAAAAGCTAGCATTGCTAGTAACTGAATCTTTAACTACGGCGGATTTTTCTGCCGTAGTTTGGTGTCTGCTTGTTAATATAAGTATCTAAAAAAATAGCATAAAATAGCGAAAGTCTTAGGATGAAAAAAACCGCACTAATTACTGGTATCACCGGGCAAGATGGCTCTTATCTGGCAGAATTTCTGATTGAGAAAGGCTATGAAGTCCACGGTATACTACGCCGGAGTTCAATTTTCAATACTCAGCGGATTGAGCATTTGTATCTGGATGAACTGATTGAAGATATGCACAACGATCGTAAGTTACAACTTCATTACGGTGATATGACTGACTCGACTTCACTGATTAGTATTATTCAAAAAGTCCAGCCGGATGAGATTTATAATCTTGCTGCCCAGTCGCACGTAAAGGTGTCATTCGAGGTACCGGAATATACTGCCAATAGCGATGCAATTGGCACGCTACGGATATTAGAAGCAGTGCGGATGCTGGGGTTGGAGCAAAAAACGCGGATTTATCAGGCCTCAACTTCGGAATTATACGGCTTGGTACAGGAAGTTCCGCAAAGCGAAACCACTCCGTTTTATCCGCGCTCACCGTATGCAGTTGCTAAACAATACGCGTTTTGGATTACTAAAAATTACCGCGAAGCGTATGGAATGTTTGCTGTTAATGGGATTTTGTTCAATCACGAATCCGAACGTCGTGGTGAAACTTTTGTTACCCGTAAAATTACATTGGCAGTAGCTAATATTAAAAAAAGCTACCAGAAAAAATTGTATCTGGGCAATCTCAACTCACTACGTGACTGGGGTTATGCCAAAGATTACGTTGAATGCATGTGGTTAATTCTGCAACACGATACGCCGGAAGATTTTGTGATTGCGACCGGCGAACAGCATTCGGTACGTGAATTTGTAGAGTTATCATTTAAACATGTCGGTATATCGATAGAGTGGCAAGGCGAAGGTATTAATGAAAAAGGTGTTTGTAAAGAAACTGGAAATGTCTTAGTCGAAGTTGATCCTAAATACTTCCGTCCAACTGAGGTTGAGACACTATTAGGTGATCCAAGCAAAGCTAAAACTTTATTGGGCTGGAATCCAACTAAAACGTCATTTGAAAAACTTGTTGAAATAATGGTTAAGCATGATTTGGATTATGTTGAAAAAATGAAACAGGCGCGCTACTGATGATGAATAAAGACAGTAAAATTTATGTTGCCGGACACCGCGGTTTGGTTGGTTCGGCAATCGTCAGAAACCTACAACAACAGGGTTATACCAATCTACTGCTCAAAACCCATGTAGAGCTGGATTTAACTAATCAACAAGCCGTGCATGACTTTTTCGCTAAAGAACAGCCGGAGTATGTTTTTCTGGCCGCGGCTAAAGTCGGTGGTATTTTGGCAAATAATACCTATCGTGCAGATTTTATTTATGACAATCTGCAAATTCAAAATAATGTAATTCATGCCAGCTACCAAAACCAAGTCAAAAAATTATTATTCTTGGGTAGTAGCTGTATTTATCCCAAACAAGCACCCCAACCGATGCCGGAAGATTGTTTACTCACCGGTGAGCTGGAATATACCAATGAACCATATGCAATTGCCAAGATTGCCGGAATTAAGCTCTGTGAAAGCTATAATCTGCAATACGGCACCAATTATTTGGCTGTAATGCCGACTAATCTTTATGGACCAAATTATAACTTTGATCTGGATAAATCCCACGTATTACCGGCAATGATTCGGAAAATGTATCTGGCAAAATTACTCGCTGAACAAAATTATCCAGCAATTGCCAAAAACCTAAATCTAACCATCAGCAACCAGCAACAAATTGCAGATCAACTAACTAAATACGGTATCACTTATCAAGGGCAACAAACCATCCTCAAACTGTGGGGGAGCGGTACACCTTATCGGGAATTTCTGCATGTCGATGATATGGCTGATGCCTGTGTTTATATCATGAATAATGTTAATTTTAGTGACTTGATAAAAGATAAAGTAGAAATCAGAAATACCCATATCAATATCGGTACCGGAGAAGATTTAACCATCAAAGAATTAGCATATTTAATCAAAGAGCAAATTCAGTTTAATGGAAAAATTGAGTTTGACACGAGCAAACCCGATGGAACAATGAAAAAACTCCAGGATGTTAACAAATTACATGAACTGGGCTGGCGGCATAAGATTGAATTAGCAGATGGAATTAAACAGGTGATTGATTGGTATCTAAAAAGTAGTGTTAGTGGCGCAAATGATTAACTTTAGAAAACAAGTGAGTAACACTGTTTTTAAGAATTTTATCTATCTAAATTTGACGCAGGTAATTAACTATGTATTTCCATTTATTACATTTCCGTACATATCAAGAATTTTCTCACAAGATAATTATGGTCTAATTATTACCGCAACAGCGTTTGCCAGCTATCTTAACTTATTTACTGATTTTGGCTTCAATCTTTCAGCAACAAGAGATATTGCAAAGAAAGCTAAAGAATGTTCTTTCGCTGTCAATCAAATTTTTAATAAGGTGATAACTGCCAAAATTTTCTTATATTTTATTTCTGTAATTCCATTATGTTGTTTTATTTTAGTTTCTGATAAATACAGTGTCCATGCTTCTATTTTTTTATGGTATTTTGCAGGAGTCTTTGGTAATCTTCTCTTTCCAACTTGGTATTTTCAAGCGACAAATAGCATGCAAAATATTACTAAATTTAATTTACTGGGTAGAACTCTTGGGGTTTTATTGTTATTTTTGATAGTCCGAAACAATCAAGACCTTTTAAATTTTGCGATTATGAATGCAGTTATATCACTAATAATAGGTGTCTTGTCTATCTATATTGTCATTAGTAAATATGGAATTCATCTTAAGCTATCATTTAAGCTGGCAGATTTTTTAATTACGCTTAAAGACGGATTTGCAAGTTTTACGGCGGTCTTACTGATAAGCTTTTATACTACTTTTAATTCTCTTTTGTTAAGTTGGTTTTGTAGCTACAAGGATGTAGCAATTTATGGGGTTGCTGATAAAATTATTGGTATTGTTCTCACCGTGCAAGGTGGGTTAATTCAAGCAGTTTACCCATCAATAACAGCAGAAGAACAGCCTTCAGTTATCAAACATAAGACTTTGAAATTATTTCGCTATAATTTTGTTCTGGGAATAGTTATTTGTGGGATGCTCAATTTGTTTGCGCCATTGATAATTCATCTTTTTACCGGACATAAATATGATCTTTCGATTCCGGTTTTACGGATTCTATCGCTGGTTCCGATTGTTCTGGCTTTTTCATCCGCATTGTCAACATATTGTTTTGCAATGAAGAATGAACGGTATCAAGTGTTGGCTTATTTTGTTGGTGTTATTTATTGTATTGTAGCTAATCTTTTATTGATAAAGACATATACTTATTTAGCGGTTAGTTACAATTTTATTATATGCGAAGTGATAAGTTTAATAGTTTTGTTCAGTATGTTAAAGTTAGTGAAAAATTAGCAATTATGATCCTATTGGCAATAATACAATTTGATACATTTATAACTTTTTGTTCCTACTTGAGAAGAAATGATTAACATTTACAATAAATGCAAGAATAATTTAATAAGTGTCGTAATGCCGGTTTATAATTCTGAGAAATATCTCACTGAGGCAATAGAAAGTATATTGTGTCAAACCTATACTAATCTTGAGTTAATTATTATTGAAGATTATTCAGACGATGATAGTCTTAAAATAGCAAAAAGTTATCAGGTGCGTGATGGTCGGGTCAAGGTGGTGGCTAATCAGCAAAATCGAAAGCAGGCATATTGTCGAAATCTGGGCATTGAGTTATCTGCCGGCGATTATATTGCATTTCTTGATTCAGATGATTTGGCGCATAAAACCCGGATTGAGAAACAGCTAGAATATCTTGAAAACAACCTTGATTGTATCGGTTGTGGTAGTTATGGAGAATATATTGATAAAGATGGTAATCTATCCGGTCAATATATCACCCCTCCTATTATTTATAACCAGATTAAAGCTGAAGCATTTCTGGGCGATAATCCATTTATTCAGTCTTCAATGATGCTACGGAAAAATGTACTTGACAAATATAATCTAAGATATAACGAATCATATGGCGGAATTGCGGAAGATTTTCAATTTTGGCTACAAATTTTAAGGTATGGTTTAGAATTGCGAAATATTGCAGAGTCGCTGGTTTATTACCGTTGTGGAGATGAGCAGCAAGCAACCACTCAGAATCGACATAGATTTAAACCAGTAGTCGAGAGGTTGGTCGTCGAAAACATTAGACTAATCTGCCGGCGGAAGTGGGTCGGGAAACTCTATCAACAGAGTTTATTGCGTGATAGTTTTATCAGGAAATTAATTGCCGTTATACTCTATCCAGTAGCCGCAATACTAATAAATTATTATAATATCAAATCAAAAGTGCTAGATGAGTGTGCCTTAAAAAAAGCATTGTCTGTCCATGCTCCACGAGTTAATTTAACCAGTTTTATTTGGCGATAGGTATGAAAATAGCGATTTTATATATATGTACCGGTAAATATGATATATTTTGGAACGAGTTTTATCATAGCTGTAAAGAGAAATTTTGTGTAGATGAGGATAATCACTTCTTTGTGTTTACTGATTCAAAACAGATTCACACAGGTGAAGATGTCAGCATAATTTATCAGGATAATCTTGGTTGGCCATTTAATACGTTGTATAGATATAAAATGTTTTTGAGAGTACAAGAACAATTAGCTAAATTTGATAAAATTGTTTTTTTTAATGGTAATTGTATTTTTGTTGATGAAATTGTGACTGAAGACTTTTTTGGAATTGAATCTAAACTAGTAGCTGGTTTGCATCCAGGGTTTTTTAATAAGAGCTATGATGAATATACCTATGAGAAACGCAAAAATTCAACTGCGTTTGTGGTCAAACCATGGAAATATTTTGCTGGTGGCGTTAATGGCGGAGATAGCCAACTATTTGTTGAGATTTGTCATAAAATTTCCGAAAATATCGATAATGATTTAAAGAATGGGATTGTGGCGATTTGGCATGATGAAAGCCACTGGAATGCATATCTGAATAATAATTATGAGATGTTGAAAGATCAGCTGCATATATTATCTCCTAAATATTTATACCCCGAGGGCTGGAGTTTGCCATTTGAACCTAAAATTATTTTACGGGACAAAAAAAATTATGGTGGTCATCATGTTTTACGAGGCAAATCAGAGACAGAGCATGGTATTAAACAAATTTTTAAATTCATAGCAGGGGTATTTAAATGCAAATAGTTTGGTGTCTGGGTGGGCTTGGAAATCAAATGTTTCAATATGCATTTTATCGGAATTTAGAATTGATGGGCAAGGATGCTTACCTTGATATAGGTGAGTATCGTGACTATGAATTGCATAATGGTTTTGAACTGCAAAAAATATTTAGTATAGCTCCGAAAATTATTTCAACCAGTGATGTCGCTAGTTTTCGGCAAAATAAATTTTTCAAGATACTTGACCGTTTAAAATTGTTTCGGCGAGTTATAAGTCAGTCTGAGTTTAATTTTGAGCGCAAATATTTTGATTATTATTTTTCTCGTTACTTAATTGGGTATTGGCAATCAGAAGCCTATTTCTCGGAAATAAATGCGCAGATTCGGGAGGATTTTACCTTTCCTGTTCTGGATGCGGAGAATCAGCTTATTGCTGACAAAATAGAAGCAACCAACGCTGTTTCACTGCATGTTAGGATGGGGGATTATGTTAATCATCCATTACATGGCGGCATCTGTACGCTCGAGTTTTATCGCAAAGCGATAAATATAATCAGCTGCGAAGTGAGTAACCCCCAGTTTTTTGTATTTTCGAATGATATCAATTGGTGCCAAAGTAATCTGCAGCTGGATAATGCTATCTATGTTATTGGGAATAGTGGTGCAAACAGTTTTAAAGATATGCATTTAATGAGTCTTTGTAAGCATAATATTATAGCTAATAGTTCTTTCAGTTGGTGGGGGGCATGGTTAAATAATAATTCAGATAAAATAGTTGTTGCTCCAGCCAAATGGTTTAATGATTCACAGATAAACACTTCAGATTTGCTTCCTGCCACTTGGATGAAAATATGAAAACCCCGATAGTTTCTGTCATTATGCCGGTATATAACGCAGAGAGATATCTTGCATTAGCCGTTGAGAGTATATTAGGTCAGTCATTTAATGATTATGAGTTTATCATTATTGATGATTTTTCTATTGACAATAGTTATCAAATATTACAGGACTATGCCAGAAGAGATCAAAGAATAAGACTATTTAGAAATGGAAGAAATCAAAAGCTACCCAAAACCCTCAATTTTGGGATAAATAGAGCCTTAGGGAAGTATATTGTGCGAATGGATGCTGACGATATATCGTTGCCAGAACGGCTAGCCAAGCAGGTTGAGTTTATGGAATCACATCCTGAAATTGGTGTATGTGGTACTTGGTACAATGTATTTAATGATGATATGGGTCAATTGCTTCATTATGAACAAAAACCAATTACTCATGAGATGATCTTAATTTATTTGAATTTGTTGGAAAATCCAATTGGTCATCCAACAGTAATTATTCGTCGAGAGGTTCTAGGAAATCTTTATTATCCTGAAAGTCTGGTGAATAATGCTGAGGATTACGGTTTATGGTTAATGTTAAGCCAGTATGGTGTAAAATTTGCAAATCTTCCGGTTTATACTTTGAATTACCGCTTCTCTAGCTCCTCATTAAGTCAGACAAATCAAAAAAACATCAATCTTATTCAGATAAAAATTATCTCAGATACCTTGAGTAGATTTGGAATCAAGCATAATAGAATTAATCATTATTTGAATGCTTTTGTATTATCCAGCAATATTTTTACTAAATTATACAGTATGCTGAGATCAGTGTATACATTGAGAGAGATTGAACGTAATAATCATAAAATTCAGCTTTTTTCAGAGATGGAGTTGTCTTCTTTTCTTCAGAGTCTTTCATTTTGTAGAAAAATAAGAAGAAAAATTAGATGGAAATGAACAGAAAAATCCTATTTATTACAGAAGATTATATCTGTGGTGGTGTTGCAGTAGTTTCACAGACTCTTAGTTTGGCTATTAATAAGCTTAATGGTTATCAAATGGATATTGGATTATTGAACTCCAGAAATGACTATGTAGGTTTTAAACCTCTATTTGTTTTAAACCAACATGAAGCCAGAAACAAGGTCATGAAGTTATTTAGGTTATTTTCAGATACTCTAAAGCTGTCCCGGAAAATTGTAGATTATGACATAATTATTGTTAATGGCGATCTATTTCAGGTGGCGATTCCGGTTTGGATACTATCGAGATTTAAAAAAATAAAAGTTATCGCTTGGGTTCATGCCTGTCTTGATAAAGTAAAATATTATCCAAATCAGATTATTAAAGCTTTTCATTGTATGGGTCTAAAAACCTTTGCTCAGATTGTTTGTGTTAGCAATGAGTCAGCTAAAGGGTTGATATCATATATGGGCAGCTTTCCTGCTGCCGAAAGTAAAATTACAGTAATTTACAACCCCTTTGCTATTGCTGAGTTAGAGAAAACTAGGTCGACTGTAGAATTAGGTAATCGAAAGATAAAGATTATTGTTTTAGGTCGATTAGTAGCAGAGAAGAATTTTTCATTAGTCATTAAAGCTCTCAATATTTTACAGAATAAAGATATTCAACTAATAATTTGTGGTGATGGAATTGAAAAAAATGCGCTTATCAAAGAATCTATGGAATTGAATGTTTATGATCAATTATTATTTATTGGACAAACGGATAATCCACTTGGCTATATTGCAGCTTCAGATATTCTTGTTTCAACATCAATTACTGAAGCATTGCCATCTGTCGTAATTGAGGGATTGGCCTTATCTAAAGTAGTGATTGCTACAGATACCGGAGCTAGAGAAATTTTAACCCATAATTGCGGGATTATCATTCCTGTAAATGACGTGACAGCTCTGACTCAGGCAATTAAAAGAGTTATTGGCGATAAGTTATTACAAAAACAATTAATAGAGAATAAAGATATGGCATTACAACCTTTTATGATTAAAAATATTATTCCTTGCTGGTTGGAAGTATTTGAGCGGTTATCCTGAAATGACGCAGAAAATTTATATAAATGGTTATTTTCTAATTGAGCAGAGGAAGGGGGGGGTGAGCCGATTCTCGTTGGAAGTGCTAATTGCGCTTGGTCAAGTTATTGAATCATCTGTTCAACTAAGCAATCAGGTTGAATTTATTTTATTAGTTCCAAAAAATAACTTAGAAAATATAAAATTCAAAAATATACAGATTCAAGAATTAGGTTGTCTTAAAAATAAATATTTTTGGGAGCAGGTTATTCTTCCTTTGTATGTTGGCAGTAATTTCTTAATCAATCTAGCTAATTTCGCGCCGATATTTAAAAAAAATCAATTGTGTGTGATCCACGATGCCTTAATTTTTAGATATCCGCAGGCATATTCAAAAAAATTCCAGATTATCACCAGTTTTTTTCATCGGCAACTAGTTAAACGCTGTAGATTTATTGCAACGGTATCTCAATTCAGTGCTAGAGAGATAACCGACATCATTGGCAAGCCACAAAATGAAATTACAGTAATAGGAAATAGCGCCGAGCATATGAAATCGTTGGTGGCTGAAGAGCAAATTCTAGAACGATTTAATTTAAAACCGCAACAATATATTTTGTCAGTATTCTCGCAAAAAAATTCGCGATACAAAAATATTGAGTGGTATTTGCGTGCAGTTGCGAAAATTAATTATCAATTTGTCTGCGTTGGTCGGGTCAATTTTGATGGTGCTAAAATTCCTGATAATTTACTGCAAATTGGTTATGTGAGTGATCAACAGTTAAAAGGATTATATCAAAATGCCTTAGGCCTATTGTTTCCCTCTTTGTATGAAGGTTTTGGTATTCCTCCGCTGGAGGCGATGACTTGCGGCTGTCCGGCTATTGTTGCAGATATTTCGGTAATGCATGAAGTTTGTGGGGCTGCAGCACTTTATTGTGATCCTTATGATGAGAGTTCTTTGGTTCCAATAGTCGCGCAGTTGTTGGATAATAATATTCGTCAACAGTTTATTAACAAAGGTTATACTCAAATTAAGCAATTTGATTGGCTTGGCAGCGCCAAACAGTTAATGAATACAATAATAGCAAATATTGATGGGTCAAAAGCTTAAAAATAAATCTGATTAATGAATATTAAATTATTGTTGAGTATAACAGAATTTATTAATTAATCTATTTGGTATATAATTATTACTTGTGTCCAAATTAATTTTACCACTAATTATCCGAGGTAGCCAAGCCGCCTATGAAGCGAACATTATTTAAATTTCTAGGGTTATTCATTGTGATTGTCATTTTGTTGGCAATCTTTGAACGCTACCATTTATGGATGTATTTGAGTGTCGATGGTTTCAATCGCTACCACGATGAGATTTTGCATTTTGAACAACATCATATTTTTGAATTTACAGCATTTTATATTGCGGCTTATATTGTGCTAATTGCTTGCTGTATCCCAGGAACAATCCTTTTTGACTTGCTGGCGGGATTTATCTACGGACCAATCGTTGGCTCAGTTCTAGTGATATTTTGTTATTTGACTGGTGCGGTAGTAAATTTTATATTGGTGCGTTTCTTGTTATATGATCTGTTGCATAAACATTTTTCGCATTTGCGGCATATAATTTTAAAAGAAAATGGGCTAAGAAGTACTGCGATTAATTTGATTGGACTACGGTTTATTCCGGTAATTCCGTTTTGGTTATTGAATATCGTGGCAGCAGTAGTACAAATACCTTTATGGGTTTTTGTCATAACAACTTTTCTGGGCATTATTCCAACCTCGGCTATCTATGTGTTAATCGGCAATGGCGTGCGCATTCAAATGCAATATCACCAGCCAGTGACTCTCAACTCGTTGGCTAATCCTACTCTGCTGGGACCGCTGGTACTATTAGGGTTACTAATCTTAGTTCCAAATTTGGTCAGAAGTTACCGCAAAAAGCAACAGTCACAAGCCAATCATGAATAAAATAATTTTACAGCGGCTCTCTCTGGCAGTTAGTGATATTGTGAGTATGGCGCTGGCTTTTTTGATTAGCATCTGGTTAACCAATCTTTATCATCATGAACTAAATAGTCCGTGGAGTAATTTTTTTCATGTTGGTGTATCTAAATTATTGGGATTAGTAATAATTGGTGTCTTTTGGTATTTTGAACAGTACTCTAAACGAAAACCTTTTTGGGAGGAGTTGCTGCAAACCTATCGGCTGATTCTGTTTTTCGTGATAATTAATTTGGGTATTGCTTTTGTACTCAAAAAAGGTTCATTAAAAATCATGCTGGTGGGTTTTTGGGTTGGCTTTGCAATCTTAATTCCTATTTTGCGGTATTTAACAAAACTCTTCTTATTGAAAATAAATTGTTGGCAGCGAGATGTTTATATTCTGGGTAGCGGTAAAACCGCACTGGATGCCTATCGTTTATTTGTCCGTAACCGTTTGATGGGGTATCGCTTAGTTGCCGTTGTTGGCGAAGATGCGAGTCATTTATCAGTTAATGCTATCGATATTCCGTTGATTAGTCAAGAGCAATTTATCAAAAAGATCCAAGCGCACGCATTATGTGACGTGATTGTCGCGCTGGATAACGGTCATTTAAATCAACATACCCGCTTAATAAATTTCCTGCAGCACCATTGTCTGGCTGTTTTAGTTTTACCGGATATTAGCGGCTTGGCGTTATATGGTGCGCAAATTGAGCATTTCTTTGGTAATGACCAGTTGGTGCTACGGTTGAATAATAATCTGGCACGCAAAAGCAATATTTTTATGAAACGAGTCTTTGACTTACTGTGTGTGATTCCGGGGATAATTGTACTGTTGCCGGTTTTTATTGTGATTGGATTAATTATCAAGATTTCGGTGGGTGGACGAGTATTTTATTTCCACCAGCGGATTGGTAAACACGGTCAGCCGTTTTATTGCATCAAATTTCAATCAATGTATGCCAATAGTAAACAAATGCTTGAGCAGCTTTTAGCCAATGATCCGGCAATCCGTGAGGAATGGGAAAAATCTTTTAAGTTGAAGAATGATCCCCGAATTACGCCAATTGGGCGCTGGCTGCGCAAAACTAGTTTGGATGAGCTGCCGCAGTTATTTAATGTGCTAATTGGTAATATGAGCCTGATTGGTCCCCGTCCGATTATTAAGGACGAAATTGCCCGTTATCGCGATGGTTTTTACTTCTATCAATTAGTCACGCCGGGTATTAGCGGTCTATGGCAGGTTAGTGGACGGAGTGAGACTGATTATAGTGATCGGGTGCGGTTGGATGAGTGGTATGTAAAAAATTGGTCATTGTGGTATGATATTGTGATTTTGGTTAAAACTATCAGCGTGGTTCTAAAGCGTAGCGGCGCATATTAAGCAGGGAATAGAGATATGTTTGATTACATTATTATCGGGGCAGGAATGACTGGCGCGGTAATGGCTGAACGAATTGCTAGCCAGTTGAGCAAACGGGTGTTGATAATTGAACGGCGTAATCATATTGGTGGCAATTGCTATGACTATTTTGATGATGCCGGAATTTTGGTACATAAATATGGTCCGCATATTTTTCATAGTAAATCGCAGGAGGTGTGGCAATATTTATCGCAGTTCACTGAGTGGAATATTTATCAACATAAGGTTCTGGCTGCGGTGGATGGCGTTGAAATTCCAGTGCCGTTTAATTTAAACAGTTTAAAGCTGATTTATCCACAACAATTGGCGAATAGCTTGACTGCTAAATTGATCAGCCAGTTCGGTTACGGCCGACGGGTGCCTATTCTTGATTTGCTCAATACCGATGATTCTGAGTTGAAAATGTTGGCACAATTCATTTATGACAAAATTTTTGTCAATTTTACTTACAAACAATGGGGACTACGTCCGGAAGATCTTGAGGATTACGTTATGGCACGGGTGCCGGTAATTGTTTCACATGATGATCGCTACTTCGCGGATGAGTTTCAGGGGGTGCCGCGGTATGGCTATACCAAGATGTTTGAGAATATGTTGGCACACCAAAACATTAAATTGATGCTAAACACCGATTATCGCGAGTTACTAACAGTAAACCATCACACCAAGCAAATCAAATTCATGAATCAATTATTTGAAGGCAAACTGATTTATACCGGCAAAATTGATGAGTTATTTGATTTTTGCTATGGTGAATTGCCGTACCGGAGTCTGGATTTTAAATTTATCACCTTATTCCAAACTCAGTATCAAGCGGCGGGAACGATTCATTATCCCAATGATTATGATTTTACCCGTATTACCGAAATGAAGCAATTAACCGGGCAAAATCATCCGTTTACCACGATAGTACAAGAATTTCCACGGACTTGCGGGCGTAAGGATATTCCCTATTATCCGGTTCCGCAACCGCAAAACCATGAATTGTTTACTCGCTATCAACAACGAGCTGCCGAATATCCAAATATTATTTTTTCTGGGCGGTTGGCGGACTACCGTTTTTACGATATGCACGAGGCGGTGTCAATGGCTCTGAATAAATTTGCCCAAGATATCGGGCGATGAAAATTTTATTTGTTAAACGTGGCGCATTGGGCGATGTTTTAATGACTACGCCGCTGGTACGGCAAATTCGTCAACGTTTTCCACAAGCGCAGCTTGATTACGTGATTGGCAGTTCTTGTAAAAGTGCACTAACGGGCAATCCACGTCTGAATAATATAATTTCACTACCGGATCGGGCTTTTTCAGCCGCGGGTGTTGGCTTGTTACTGCGTTTTATTTGGTCTATCCGCGGCAAATACGACCATGTCTTTATCCTCGGCAAAAACTGGAATATCAATCTACTATTCAAATTTGCAGCAAGTAAGTTAACTGGCTTTGCCCGTGAAAAAATCTCGCAGTGGTTGTTAAATAGTTTTGTCATATATAATGATACCAATCGTTATCAGGTTGATTATTATCTGGATTTGCTGACGGTTAGTAAGTTGGCGCAAGTAAATTATGCCGATATTCAGATGGAGTTAGCAACAACATCTGGTGATAAAGAGGTTATTAACACATTTTTAGCCAAGCACCAATTGAGTAATTTTATTGTGGTGACTAACAGCGGCGGGAATAATAGCTTTGAAAATAGTGGGATTCGGATGTTGCCGGAAGATAAAATATTGGAGTTACTAACAAAGCTCCTGTCCATCGCACCGGTAGTTTTGTTGGGCGGGTCGGTTGATGCTGTCAATTATACCAATTATCGCGATAAACTGGACAATCCGCAAAATTTGTTTCTTTGTGCCGGCGTACTTACCTTGCCGCAAAGTGTTGAATTACTTAAGTTGGCTGATCATTTTTATGTAACCGATTGTGGTAGTATGCATTTGGGGTTGGCTGCACAGATAAACGATAAAATGACGTGTTTTTTTGGTCCAACCAATCCGCGGCATATTTTACCGGCTAATTTTGCCGGGAAAATTGTGTGGCAAGATCAGGATGTTTTTGATCCTGAGTACCAAATAAATGGCAAAATCAATAACTCACAATTAGAGTACTTTAAATCATTGGATTTTTGCCACCTATAACACATACCAACTTATACTATTGTTCACGCTACCATAAAAGTTAGCTCAGATATTTGTGGTAAAATACTCGCCTAATTATTTTTTATCCGATCTATCTCATGAAATTAGCTCTTCTCGCGATGAAGAATCGTAAAATGTTATTTAATTTAATCAAATCTGATTTTAAAAATCGCTACCTAGGAAATCATCTTGGGATTGTGTGGGCATTTATTCAACCACTAGTAATGGTTGCGGTATATTGGTTTGTGTTTACTAAAGGTTTTCGTGCTGGTGCCGTGTCGAATGTTCCATTTTTACTATGGTTATTGGCGGGGATGGTGCCGTGGTTTTTACTGAATGACGCAATTATGAGTGCCAGTAGTGCGGTTACCTCGCAGGCCTTTATGGTCAAAAAAATTGTTTTTGAAGTTAAATTATTACCATTGGTTAAGATTGGTTCGGCTATTTTAGTTAATCTGGCATTTTGGTTGTTAATGATTATTGTTTGTTTTTGTTATGGGTACTTTCCATCGTTATGGTGGTTGCAGCTAGCTTATTTCATGTTTTGCATTGTCGCGATTAGTTTAAGCATAAGTTTATTTTGTTCAGCGGTTATGCCGTTTTGGCCGGATATGGGACAAATTTTGGCAGTGGTATTTCAAGTGTTGTTTTGGGCAACGCCAGTGATGTGGAATCAGGAACTATTACATGGTAAGGCGGAGTATATAGTTAAACTAAATCCGTTTGCCTATATTGTTAATGGTTTTCGAGATACTTTGATAAATCATGCTCCATTTTGGCATCATTATAGCATGATGATTTATTTTTGGTTTTTTACATTGATAATGTACTGGTTGGGTAACCGTAGTTTTAATAAATTACGTCCACATTTTGCCGATGTATTATAGTCTGCCAAATTAAGGTTGTGTTTTAAGCATAGTTATGAATAATCAACATATCCGGCGAATCATTGTTACTGGTGAAAATGCCAATATTGAATTTAAAGAATGTAAAGTGACCTTTCATTCATGGTTACATTTAACGGATATGGAATTATTGTAAAGTATGCAATTATATCAGCATGATATAATAAGCAATCAATCTGATTTTACCGTGGCTGTAATTTTATTATATGGTAAAGATAATACCATTTCACGGAGGGCAAATTTAGATCGTTATGATGATCGAATTATTGATTGTAACTGTTTTCGTGAAAAAATCTCAACCCTTTGTTATTATGCGGGAAAGTTTTGTCAACGATGCCAGATAAGCCGACTAGTTCCAAACAAAAATATTATATTAATCCATTAGAGTCGAAAAGATGAATAAAGATATTGCAATCAAAGTAGAAAACTTGTCCAAGGTTTATAAATTATACAATGCTCCAATTGATCGGATGAAAGAGGCATTGCATCCATTCAAAAAATCCTATCATAAAGAATTTTATGCGCTAAATGATGTTTGTTTTGAAATAAAAAAGGGTGAAATTGTTGGTGTTATCGGTAAAAATGGCTCTGGTAAATCAACCATTCTTAAAATTATTACTGGTGTTTTAACACCAACAAGTGGTAATGTGAACGTGAATGGACGTATTTCTGCGTTGCTTGAACTTGGTGCCGGATTTAATCCTGAATATACTGGTATGGAAAACATCTATTTTCAGGGTAATTTGATGGGCTTTGAGCGTGAGGAGATGGAACAAAAAGTTCAGGCTATTCTTAATTTTGCAGAGATTGGTGATTTTATTCATCAACCGGTTAAAAATTATTCTAGTGGTATGTTTGCACGCCTTGCTTTTGCAGTAGCAATTAATGTTGAACCAGAAATTTTAATAGTTGATGAAGCTTTATCTGTAGGAGATATGGTATTTCAAGCTAAATGTATGGCAAAAATGACTGCTTTAATGGAGAGCGGGGCTACTGTATTGTTCGTAAGTCATGATACTCACTCTATTAAAACTTTATGTCAAAAAGCTGTTTTTTTGAATGATGGTAAAGTTGTTGATTGGGGTGATTCTGCTCGTGTCGTTGGTAAATATATAGAAATGCAACATATGCGGATGGGGGCGGAACTGCAAGAACTAGATGTTAAAATAGAAAATAGTAAAACTCTAGATGATTTATCAAATGACAAAATACCAGTCGTAGTTTCTTTGGAGCCAAAAGTATTGGATACGAATTTATCTCAGCGTTACGGCGATGGTAGAGCTACGATATTAAATGCAGTTATTTTAGATGATAAATTTCAACCAACCAGTGAATTAACTGCGACCAAAGATTGTTATGTACAAATGGCAATAAAGTTTTATGCCGATTTACCGACTTTTGTAATTGGAGCTATGTTTGCAAGTCTTGATGGAATCCAGCAAGTTGGCTGTTTAAACTCTCAAGATGGTATTACTTTTCCACCTGTTAGATGTAATGAAGTTTATATTTGCACAATAAAATTAAATATTCCAATTAAGGCTGGTACATATGTATTAAACGTGGCTTGTGAGTTTCCTAGCATAAATAATATTACACATCAAACATTAGACGTTATAAACTCTTTTGAGGTAGTTCGAGTTGTGTTTAAGAATAAAGATAAATTTTTTCATTCAATGTTTTATGTTAACGGACATTACAGCTTAAAAAGGATTAGCAAATGAATCTTCAAGTCATTAATTTCCAGGTAAAAGGTGACGATCGAGGGAGTTTGATCGCGCTGGAAAAAATGCACAATGTTTCATTTGATATCAAACGAGTTTACTATATTTTTGATACTAAAGATGGCGTGCGAAGAGGGTTTCATGCGCATAAGAATCTTAAACAGTTGGCTATTTGCGTCAAGGGCGGCTGTAAATTTTTATTGGATGATGGGATTAATAAACAAATTTATGACCTAAACGAGCCAACGAAAGGTCTTTATATAGAGGGTTTAGTTTGGCGAGAAATGTTTGATTTTTCTCCAGATTGTGTCTTAATGGTGCTAGCTGATGCTTATTATGACGAAACAGATTATATTAGAGATTATGAAATTTTTTTAACTGAAGTGGCAAAGTCAAAAAATTAGGGAAAAATTAAATGCAACAAACTAAACATTTATATTTAAGATTAATTCAAAAGTCAGATGTGGATTTTTTGTTATCTTTGCGCCTTAATCAAAATTTAAACGCATATTTGAATATGGTTTCTAACGACAAACAGCAGCAATTATCATGGTTAACAAACTATAAAGAACGTGAAAAGCATGGTTTAGATTATTACTTTGTAATTGTTGATAAAGAGCTAGGCGATATTGGCTTGGTTAGAGTTTACGATATCGATTATGCTAATAAATCTTTTACATGGGGAAGTTGGATTATTTGTGAAGAAAATCGTCCAAAATATGCGGCAATTGAGAGTGCTTTATTGGTATACGAATTTGCCTTTAATGAGCTGAATCTTTTATTGGCAAAGTTTGATGTTCGAAATGATAATACCGGTGTTATCAAATTTCATAATCGTTTCGGTGCAAAATATTTGTATTATAATGAGTTGAATAATTACTTTGAGTTAGCTAAAACCAATTATGTTCAACTTAAATATAACCAATATTATAAATTTTTAGTGAATTAAGAGATTATCATGCAAGTACCATTTTTAGATCTAAAACAAATAAATTTGAAAGATTACGCAGAAATTAGTCAAGCGATTGATGAAATTATCAATAGCGGGTGGTACATTAATGGTAGTCGTTGCAAACAATTCGAACAAAAATTTGCTAATTATTGTGGAACTAAATACTGCATTGGGGTAGCGAATGGACTTGATGCGTTAATTTTGATATTGCGAGCCTACCAAGAATTAGGCATTATGAGTGCTGGAGATGAAGTGATTGTGTCTGCCAATACTTATATTGCAAGTATATTAGCGATTTCTGCGAATAATATGATACCTGTTTTAGTAGAACCAAGCATAAACAATTATTTGATAGATGTTGATAAAATCGAACAAGCAATTACATCCAAAACCAAAGCAATTATGGTTGTTCATCTCTATGGTCAAATTACACCGATGGCAAAAGTTTGGGAACTTTCTAAAAAATATAATCTAAAGGTAATTGAAGATAGCGCACAATCTCATGGCGCTTATTATCAAGATAAACGTAGTGGTAACTTATCTGATGCGAGCGGGTTTAGCTTTTACCCAGGCAAGAATCTTGGTGCAATTGGTGATGGTGGTGCAGTCACAACGAGTGATGCTCAACTTGATTACACAATTAGAGCTTTAGCTAATTATGGCAGCGAAGTAAAATATCAAAACATGTATAAAGGGATTAATAGTAGGTTAGATGAATTACAAGCTGCAATTTTGGATGTAAAGTTAGCTAAACTTGATGAAGATACCGAAAAACGCAGAGTAATCGCTAAAATGTACCGAGAGCAAATCACTAATTCAAAAGTGATCTTACCTCAAGTAGAACTCAGTGAAGATAGCCATGTATGGCATGTATTTGTAGTACGAACAGAAAATCGTGAGTCGTTTCAAAAGTATCTGGCAGAGAATGGTATTGGAACGGTAATTCATTATCCAACACCCCCGCATAAGCAAGAAGCATATAAAGAGCTAAATCATCTCAGCCTGCCAGTTAGTGAGCAAATTCATCGTGAAGTAATAAGTTTGCCTATTAGCCCTGTGCAAACGTCAGAGCAAACACGATACGTGATTGATGTTGTGAATAAGTATTAAGAAGTAATAAATGCAAGATAAACCATTAATTAGTGTATGTATGTTATGTTATAACCATGAAAAGTATGTAGCACAGTCAATTCAATCTATCATAGACCAGACCTACCGGAATTGGGAGTTGATAATTACAGATAATGCATCTACAGATAATTCTCGTAAAATTATTGAAGAGTTTGCAAAGAGTGATAAACGTATAAAATTCTCATTTCTTGATTATAATAGCTATCCGTCAGTCGGGATAAATAATTCGATTAATTATTCGATGGGGGAGTATATTGCCATAATTTCGGCTGACGATTATTTTCTACCAAATAAACTTGATAGACAAATTGCGTTTATGCAAGAGCATGATCTTGACGTTAGTTTTACGTGGATGTCTTTAGTGGATAGTAATTCATTAATGATTAGTGATGAAAGGCTTTCATATTTCAATCCGCTTAATATTCGTAATTATACAGATATTATAAAATGTTATTTATTATGTCAAAATGTTACATATGCTCCGACGGCAATGGTAACCAAAGAGCTTTTTAATAGTAGACTTCATGATAATAGGCTTTTACAGACACAGGATTTTGAATTATGGTTACGTTTTAGTTTTTTGACAAAGAAGATATCAATTTTAAATGAGCATCTTACTTGTTATCGGATACTAAATGAAGGTACAAATTTAAGCATAAATAAATCTCAAGCAACTAAGTGTAGAACTGATTTTGAGATGATTTATATATTTGAGGAAATGACTAATCTTGATAATAATGTACTTTCAGTTGCAATAAACAAAAATGTAAATGACAATAATAAACTACAGGTATTATATGAATATTTTGAAGCTAATAATATTAGCTTAGGTCAATTTGTTGTTTTGATGAAAATCTTTGAAATATTAGGCTCAGATTGCGATGTTAGAAGTGACTTGTTCCAATTCTTTTTTTCTAAATATGCGGATCTGGATTTTAGAAACAATAAAGTCATAAAAGAAAAAGAGGAAGGTATTAAATGGTTAGAGGGACAGGTTGAAAATTATAAGTTATCTCTATCTCAAAAAGACGATGAATTAAGTCAAAAAAACGATGAATTGAGTAGAATTAAATTATCTAAATTGTATAGGCTTGGCAATAAGCTTGGTTTAATAAAATAACAAATTTATTAATGGTGAAAATATGTATACGTTATCAATAATACTAAATTTGCATCGTGAGGGATTATTAGTCGAGCGGACAATAAGAAATTTGCAGCATGTGCTAAATTTTGCTAAAGATAAATGTAACAATTGGACTTCAGTGGAGGTTGTTGCCATACTTGATAATCCAGATGAAATTACTCAAGAAGTTATAAATAAACACAATAGCTTATTTTCTAGAGTTGAAATAGTTAATTATCGTGATTTGGCTGATTCACGTAATCATGGTGTTAGGTGCGCTAAAAATAATTTTATACTATTTGCTGATGGTGATGACTATGTATCGCATAATGCCTTACTTGCACTATTTGATAAGTTTTATGATCATTATACTTTAGGGTTAAATGTTACCAGTACTGAACAATTATTAATATTAGAAGAATATCAACATATAGCGGTGTTTCCAAAATTATTAGTTGAGTTTCCAAAATTATTCCATATGGCGTATGTTAATAGTAATCATTATATAATACAGAATAATAAATTCCTACATTGTTATAACAGTAAACTATGCTTGTATAAACAAGTGTTATTAATTAACCCAGTTCGATCTAATGTAGCGCCGTATGGATATGAAGACTGGGATTTAAATAGTAGACTATTATCATTAGGTGTTTCTTATATAGTTGCTGATTATAAACTATACTATAGAAAAAATAATGTAAATTCGTTGTTGTCTAAGCAGCTAGATAAAAAGCATACAGTTAGATACTCTGATATTTATAATATCAAATGCCCAGAGGGAAATATTCAAGGACGTAATACCGATAATAATTCTGCAATTGGATTAGTGCCACATAAAAATATTTTGCGTCGATTGATGCGGAAGTCAAGTTTTATTAAAAGAATATATCATAAATATCAAGAAAATCGTGCTAAATACTTTATGCCAGATATTTTTTCAGTAGATAAGAAATTTTTATTAAATTATCATGAAACTAACTTATCTTTGTCTAGTCAAATTAGTGATAGCTATGACTACATGGCGAACGATGTTATACCACAAGTAAGAATTTTTTCTCGGCTTTCTACTTTTATGGCTGGTCATGACATTATATATTTTTTCCCATGGGTTACCTTAGGCGGTGCAGACAAAGTTTCTATAGAGTATACCCGTTCGCTTGGTAATTATAGTGGCTGTGTTATTACTAATATTGCAAGTGGAGCAAGGATTAATTTCATTAAGCTACCACATCTAGATTTACTGAGTGATTGTTATAATTGGTCTATGGTTTCAGAAAATGATCAGTTACATATCTTGGTTAAAGCATTGATCGTAAGTAAAGTTAAGATTATCCATGTGGTGAATGCTGAGCCTGCTTTAAAGTTGATTAAGTATTATGCAAATGTCTTAAAAGAACATAATATAAAAGTTGTAGTATCTTTATTTTGTCCTGATTACGATTGGATTAATAATCAATATCATGGATATCCTGTTATGTATCCAGAGGTATTTGCTAATTCTGATATTATTTTAAGTGATAACAACTATTGGTATGATTATTTTAAAACACTAAATAATGGTACAGAGTTTAGTTATTTGAAACTGGCAGTACCAGTTTCTTGTGATGTGAAAAAAAATAACATTACTCGTTATAAAAAAATACTTTGGGCTTCAAGGTGGTTTAACCAAAAATTAGTTAATGTATTTTTAGAGATTGCACAATCAACGCCGCAGTATAATTATATAGTCTACACTGGCGAGCCAGAAAATCGCAAACTACATGGATATTACAATACACTAAAATTGTTACCTAATGTTGAAATTAGAGGTGAATACAAATCTCTTGATGAATTAGATTTCAATGAGTTTGATTTATTTTTATATACATCACTGTTTGACGGTATTCCAAATGTTATTTTGGAAATGGGGCTTTCTATGTTACCAATTGTTGCTCCTAATGTTGGTGGTATTAGTGAAGTATTGGGAAGTGATTATTATTTACTGGTTAAAGATTGCCAAGATCCACAAGAGTATATTGATAAAATAAACTTATTTTATGAGTTGCCTAATGAAACAATACAAGCAAATATTAATAAAGTTAAGAATTATATTTGTGAAGAGCATACCAGAGAGAAATTTGAAGCAAATTACATAAGTATAGTTGATAGTCTAATCTCTAAGGATAAGTAATATATGCTAAAAAGACTGGTTTATTATATTAAAGAGTATGGATTTATTACGTTTGTGAGTAGGGTAATAAAACGTTCTTCATGTTTGATTGTTTCGTTATTATTGTCAAAGGTATTTAGCAAAAAGATTGATATTGAAATAAGTAGATTTGTAAAAAAATTACCCCATGTAGATAGTATGGTTTTTTCATTACCATGTTTATCATATGGTGGTGCAGAGTTATATATTAGGAATATCGCGCAATGTGTTAATCAGATAAATTCAAAAATAAATATTGTGTTTTTTATTACCGATAATATGGGCAACATTAACTTGAGCGTATTGGATAACCATCCATATATACAAGTATTTGTTGTTAGGAATTATACTAAATTTAGTAACCTATTATCGCCAAGTTATTTTATACGATTTATAGAGTTATCTAAACCATTAATATTACATAACACTTTATCAGAAACTGTTGGTAGATTGATAAGGTTCAGTCATGAGAAAATAAGACAGAGTGTAAAAAAAATCTATGCTTCATGGTTTACGTATGAAGTTGATAAATACGGAAATACAATTGATCGCACCTCAAGTTATATTTTGGAATCCCTTCCTTATATTGATTTGGTAATAACCGACAATAACAAATTCATCCAAGATACAAGAGTTCTTTTATCTAAAAATTTAGATAATATGCAGTTTGATAAGATAGTTACAGTATATAATGCTTGTAAAATAGATATAAATAGATTACCTTTATTGGATGTGCTCTCATGTACTTTAGAGAAAGTAGATAACTTTTTATGGATAGGTCGTTTAGATCACCAAAAAAATATAGGCATGCTTTATTGTATAGCAGAAATGATACCTTTGGCTAATTTCTATGTTTATGGTTCTAGTATAATAGGAAACGAGTTTATTAACAATAAACCAAGCAATGTATATTTGTGTGGTGTTGAATTGGATATTTATAAAATTATTCGTGAACGGCAATACAAAGCATTTATTCTGACATCGCTTTATGAAGGGCTACCTAATATATTGATTGAGATGGGTTGTTTCTTTATTCCCATTATCGCGCCAGATGTTGGTGGCGTGTCAGAATTAATTAATAATGATACTGGGTTTTTATTATCAAGCAAACCAACTGTGGCTGAGTACATTAATTGTATAAAGTCAATAGATTCTAATGGTGAAGGAGTGGAGAGGAAATCAGCCAATTTGTTTGAGTTAGTGAAATTACGCCATTCTTACGCGAGTTTGAGACAAAATTTAATTGAACTAAAATATTTAGATAGTTAAAATGAATAATAGATTATCGTTAGTAATAGCCGTGTACAATACAGACAAATATCTTCAACGTTGTCTCGACTCGGTTGTTAATCAAACATGTTTTGAACAAATTGAAGTAATAGTGGTCAATGATGGCTCAACAGATAATAGTCAACTGATAATTGATACTTATACCGGTAAATTTAACAATATTCGTTCGTTTTTAAAGGTTAATGGCGGGCTAAGTGATGCGCGTAATTTTGGCTTGCGGCATGTAACAGGAAAATATCTGGCATTTTTAGACAGTGATGATTGGGTTGATCCTCAATTATATTCAGATTGTATTGATTATATGGAGCGAAATATCAATTGTGAGTTCGTTAGTTTTAATTATCAAGAGGAGTGGCGAGAGTATTTTAAATTTATAAATTGTGCAGCAAAAATTGAACGTAGTAAATATTTTATGAGTACAATTGCTTGTAATAAAGTATATAGAGCCAGTTTTTGGATATCTAACAGTTTTAAATTTAAGTATGGCATTAAGCATGAAGATACCGAGTTGTTGCCCAAAATAATCTATTATGCACATAGTTATGGCTTTTTGGAAAATGTCAATAATGTACTTCATTATGACAAAACTAATCAGTCATCTATTACTAAAAGTTGTCGAGACACAAGAAGCTGGATAGTTGTTTTTAAAAGTCTTGTTGAGTTTAGTGAAAATAAAAACGATATAGATTTAATTAAATTTATTGCCACAACAATATTCTATCAGTTGATCTTATTTGGCGGTAGTCCATCCATTTCATACCAGATATATTGTGAAAGTCGAAAAATATTTGATGCCAATAATATAGTTTCTCGGGTGCATAATTTATTAAAAATAATACAAATGCTACGTTGTGACTTTTTATTAAAACCTGTGATTTATCTTTTGAATAAGTTTTCGATTGACCCAAATGGATTTTCTGCATGATAATTTATATAAATATGCGATTTTTAACTCAGCGGATTACTGGCGTCCAACGTTTCGCCTATGAAATTTGTTGTGAACTTGACAAATTGCTGGCTAATTTTCCAGATGTCGAGCTAGTCGGCTTGCTACCCAATCGTCCAATTCTACGGCAGTATGATATCCGTAATTTTTCAGCAATAAAAATTACAACCTGCGGTAGATTTAGTGGTCATCTGTGGGAGCAATTGGAGTTGCCATGGTATAGTCGCGGCAATGCGCTATTGAACTTATGCAATGTGGCACCAATATTCAAGCACTTGCAATACATAACTTTACATGACGTTATTTTTATGACCAATCTTGATAGCCAGAAGTGGTGGTTTAAATTGTGGTATCGGCTAATCGCGTGGTCTACCAGCAGGTTTGCGCGACATATTTTTACAGTATCGGAATTTTCCAAGTCTGAAATCAGCTGTTACTTAGCGATTGATCCGTTTCGCATTACAGTTTTGGGTAATGGTGCAAGTTTGTCTAATTATGCCTACCAAGATGAAATTATTTCTGGTTTATCGTTAGTGGCTCAAAATTATTTTTTAATCATTGGCTCTAACACAGCACGTAAAAATATTAATGTAGTTACCTCATTGTTTGCGACGTCTGCCGAACTATCGCATGTTAAATTAGTCGTTGTCGGTGGTAGTTATGCTAATTTAGGCGCGGTTAATCAGATTACTGCCCCTAATATTATTTATACTGGCTATATCCCTGATAGTGAGCTACGTAGTCTGTACCATCATGCCAAAGCGCTGATTTTCCCCTCTTTGTATGAAGGTTTTGGAATTCCGGTGATAGAAGCGATGGCGGAGAATATTCCATTGATTGTTTCAGATATTCCAGTGATGCATGAAGTATGCGGTGATTCCGCGATTTATTTCAATCCTCATCAGCCAGGATCGCTGAAGATGAAGTTAATCGAATTGATCAACGGGAATTACCACCGTTTGGATTTATTAAAATTATTGGCTAATCAGCGCGTAGCCAACTATCAGTGGTCTAGTTTTGCAAAAAAAATAATATTTCAGCTTATGCTGAAAGGGAATAAATGAAAATAGCAATTGTTCACGATTGGTTATATGTGTATGGTGGTGCTGAAAGAGTTCTAGAGGATATGATTGAGTGCTTTCCTGAGGCAGATATTTATAGTACGATTGACAATATCCCGATAGAACGGCGATTTTTTATTAAGCATAAACCAGTCAAAACATCATATTTGCAACATCTCCCATTTGCGAAGGCTAAACATCGATATTTTTTGCCATTCATGCCTAGAGCGATAGAGAAATTAGATTTATCTTCTTACGAAGTGATAATAAGCGGTTCACATGCGGTAGCATGTGGTGTTATCACTAACATAAATCAGTTACATATCTGTTATTGTCATTCTGAACACATGCGATATTTATTTGAGCAGGAGAAGTTATATCAAAGTAATAATAAAATTATTACTTTGGCGCAACAGTATTTTTATCCCAGATTACGGAAGTGGTTATATCAAGCAATTCATCGACCTGATTTTTATATAGCAAATTCAGAATACATCGCGAAATGGCATACATCCAAATTCGGTCTTAAGATAAATCAAATTATTTATCCTGGTGTCGATGTGGATTATTTTAGTAAATCTTTCAAGACTGACAAACAAAATTATTATGTTACTGTAGGTCGGTTGGTAGAATATAAGAGGTTTGATTTATTGGTAGATGCTTTTAATATATTGGGGTATGAGTTAATCATAGTTGGGGATGGTCCAATTCGTAGTAAACTTGAGTCTATGGCGAGTAACAATATTAAATTTATTGGTTATAAAGATAGAGAATCTATTGCAAATATAGTTTCCAATGCCAAGGCTTTTGTATTTGCTTCACAGGAAGCGTTTGGTATTGTTAATGTGGAAGCACAAGCTAGTGGTACGCCTATCATAGTATATTCGGGTGGTGGTTCTAGAGAAGTAGTAAATGACGAGAATTCACCGTGTCCAACTGGTATAGTTTTTGAGCAACAAACTGTAGAAGATATAGTATCTGCGGTCAATCGGTTTGAGAATAATCAGAGTAAATTTTTGTCTAGCAATTGTCAGGCAAATGCACAAAGATTTTCACAACATGAGTTTAAAGTTAGATTTTATAAAATTGTAACAGAAGAGTATAAGAAATTTATAGATAGTAAAGCGATCAATTATGAAAATAGCAATAGTTCATGAATGGTTTGTAACCTATGCAGGTTCGGAGCGAGTTGTAGAGCAAATCATAAACTGCTTCCCGGATGCGGACTTATTTAGTTTGATTGATTTTTTACCGGCAGACCAACGTGGTTTTATTAAAAATAAGCCAGTTATTACCTCATTTTTACAAAAAATGCCATTTGCTCAAACTAAGCATCGCCATTATTTACCATTGATGCCGTTAGCAATTGAACAATTGGATGTAAGTGGCTATGACGTTATCATCAGTAGTTCGCATGCAGTGGCTAAGGGAGTATTGACGGGACCTGACCAGCTTCATATCTGCTATTGCCATTCGCCAATCCGTTATGCCTGGGATCTTCAACATCAGTATCTTAACGAGGCGGGGATTAGCAACGGACTCAAATCATGGTTGACGCGCTATATATTACATAAAATCCGGATGTGGGACTATCGGACTGCCAATAATGTCGATTATTTTATTGCAAATTCGGAGTTTATTGCGCGGCGAATTAATAAGGTTTATCGGCGTGAATCTATCGTTATTTATCCACCGGTAGATATTGATAAATTTACCTGTATCACTGATAAGGAAGATTATTACTTGACCGCTTCCCGGTTGGTGCCATACAAAAAAATTGCTCTAATTGCACAAACATTTGCTGCATTACCAGATAAGAAGTTAAAAATTGTTGGTAGTGGACCGGAGCGGGGTAAAATTGAGCAGTTAATTAAAGGACATGCTAATATTGAATATCTCGGTTTTGTCGCTGACCAACAGTTGACTGATTTAATGCAGCGAGCCAAAGCTTTTGTTTTTGCTGCAGAAGAAGATTTTGGGATTATTCCGGTTGAGGCTCAGGCCTGTGGAACACCAGTGATCGCATATGCGAAGGGTGGGACACTTGAAACTGTTGTTGGTCTTGGAAATGAGCAGCCAACTGGTGTGCTATTTGCAGAGCAAACTAAAGACAGCATTATAGCGGCTATAGAACTCTTTGAGCAACAACAGGTTATTAATTCAGCTGATTGTCGTAGTAATTCAGAGCGTTTTTCAAATGCGCGGTTTTGCCAGCAGTTTAAGGCGTTTGTAGTCAGCCATTACCAGATAAAATCAGGATTCTAGCTAGTTAGCCGGATGTGGTAATTGATTTTCCGGTAAAATTATGTTCTAATGCTTTTACTGGTCAATCATGCGCCGCTTATTTCTTCAGAAAATATTTTTAATTGCAAGTGATATTCTAGCAATTATTGTTACTTATTTTGTCAGCCTTGAAATTGCTAATCTCATTGAAGGACAAGATATTCATTACTTTGGTACCCATCATATGGTGCTATTGAAGCTGATGAATGTTTTTGTTATTATAGCCTTATTTTGGGTATCCGAGCTGTATACTAAGCGTCGCCCAACTTGGGAAGAGTTGCGGATAACTTACCGGCAGATTTTATATATTTTATTAATCGACTTTATCTTAATTACCTTTAATCGCGATATCCAATCGGTTACCTATTTATTTTTTTTCCTTTATTGGTTGTTATTGCTGCTATTTCAGCCGCTTATCCGGATGGTTGTTGTTCGGATACTACTGCATTATCGGCTCTGGCAGCGGCGTGTTTATGTGATTGGCACAGGTAGTAATGCTGAAGCCGCATATTATTTACTTAAAGGTCGTCGGCAGATGGGGCTTGAGTTAAGAGCATTTATTACCTTGGATCAAAATGACCCGCGAAAATTTATTGCGATTGATGGGCGCGAAATTCCGCTATGTCCGTTTGAAGATTTATTTGCAAAGAATCGTTCGGCTGAGGTAACCATAGCTCTCGATTCAGCTGAATTGGAAATTAATCGTGATAAAATCTTTCGGATTCAACGCTATTTCTTTTTTGTAAACTTAATTCCTGATTTTAATGGTCTTTCGCTATATGGTATCGAAGTTAATCATTTTTTTGGCAAAGAGCAGTTGTTATTACGGTTAGAAAATAATTTGAACCGGCGGGTTAATCGGACGATTAAATTACTATTTGATTTAATTTTGATTGTATTGTTGTTGCCTTTTATTTTGCTAGTAATGTCAATTATTAGTTTACTCATTTATCTTGAAGATTTTGGTAATCCTTTTTTTATTCAACCGCGAATTGGGCAAAATGGGCGGGTTTTTAATTGTATAAAATTCCGTACTATGCACAAGAATGCTGAAAAAATGTTAGCAGAGTGGAAAGCCACCGATGATCCCCTTTATAGGGAATATATCAACAATAATTTTAAATTAAAAAATGATCCACGCATAACCCGAATCGGACGATTTTTACGGAAGAGCAGCCTTGATGAGCTGGGGCAGTTGATTAATGTGGTTAAAGGTGAGATGAGTTTGGTTGGGCCTCGTCCATTGATAAAACGTGAAGTTAAAGATTATGATGACGGAATGTTCTATTATGGAGAGGTTCGTCCAGGGATAACCGGTATGTGGCAAGTCAGTGGACGTAGTCGAACTTCATTTAGTGACCGTTGCCGTTTAGACACTTGGTATATAAAAAATTGGTCGCTATGGTATGATATTGTGATTTTGCTTAAAACCATCGAGGTTGTTTTTAAGCGTGATGGTGCGTATTGATAATAACAAATTTCCATGTTGCGGTTAAATCGGGTATAATTATGTTTATTAATTTTGTTAATTTTAGGGAGTAATGCCATAAGTACTGAAAAACAAACGCGGATTAATGAAGCGATCACTGTTCCGGAAGTGCGGTTAGTAATTGATGCAACAGGTGAGCAGGTCGGTGTTGTTAGTATTGGTGAGGCTTTGAGACGAGCTGAGGAGTTAAATTTAGATTTGGTTGAAATTTCGCCAAATGCTAATCCTCCGGTGTGTAAAGTGATGGATTTTGGTAAGTTTAAATATCATGAGCAAAAAAAAGCTCATGCCGCAAAACAAAATCAAAAACAGGTGCATGTCAAAGAAGTAAAATTGCGTCCAGTGACGGATGATCACGATTATGAAATTAAACTTCGCAATGCCAAACGCTTTTTAGAAGATGGTGATAAAGTTAAGTTTATTGTTCAGTTCCGTGGTCGTGAAATGGCGCATCAGGAACTGGGGTTACGCTATCTTGAACGAGCACAGCAGGATCTATTAGATTTGGTTGTTGTGGAAATGGTACCCAAGGTTGAGGGGCGTAACGCGATCATGATTGTTGCACCCAAAAAGAAAAAATAAGGGTTAGGAATGAAAGTAAGCGGATTTACTTTTTTGCGCAATGGAACAATTTTAGGCTATCCCTACGTGGAAAGCCTAAAATCATTATTGGCTGTCTGTGATGAAGTTGTTGTAGCTGTTGGAAATAGCGATGACGATACTTTGGCGCAAGTTCAGGCAATTGGTGATCCGCGCCTGAAAATTATTGAAACGACCTGGAATGAGAATATGCAGGATCGTGGTTATACCTATGCCCAACAAAAAATGATTGCTCAGTTTAACTGTACCGGAGACTGGGCTTTTTATTTAGAAGGTGATGAAGTTATCCATGAAAAGGATTATGGTTTAATCCGAGCGACCATGGATAAGTATCTCAATGATAAAGAAGTTGAGGCATTGGTGTTTGATTATTACCATTTTTATGGTTCTCCAATGACCTATGCGTATTCGCCGCGCTGGTATCGGCGTGCACCTCGAATTATTCGCAATACGGTGCGTAGTTGGGCACCGGATGGTCTCTTTTGGTTAATAATGAATGAAAATAAACAAGGGCGCTATCCCAAGGCCGCGGCGGTAGGTTGTCATTTATTTCATTATGGGCACATCCGCTCAGTTGCCAAAATGAACGAAAAGCAGAAACGGGTTGAGCGCTATTGGGGTAAAACGCCGAAAGAATTTTTGGGTTATGGCGATATAGACCCACAAACTATCTGTGATTTTACTGCAACCCATCCACAAATTGTTACTGACTGGCTGGCAAATGATGCCGAGCAAAAGTTAGTAGTTAATCCAGATTACAAGTTGTCAAAGCGGGATAAAAAACACCGTTGGATGAGCAAGTTGGAAAAAATGTTTAATGGTCTAGAACTCTCTAAAAAACATTATAAACTAATTCGAAAGTAGTTTGTAATGAAGTTTCTCTTGATTAGAAACGATGTATTGGGCGATGCCATCGTTTCATCTACTTTTATTGAATCATTAGCCAAGTCATTAAATTGTCAGATCGATATATTGTGCCATGCTTATAATGAGGTGGCTTTTCGTTATAATCCATATCTGACCAACATCTTTATTTCCAAACATCAGCAGGGAACTAAGCGGTTAGCCGATGATATAACCGATGTTGTGCGGCAAATTAGCTCGGCGGTCGATGTCTATGATGCCGTTTTTGTGCTAAATCCATGTTTGCGTAGTTTAAAATATGCGGCAATGATTAATACCCGTCGGGTTTTTGGTCGTAAATTTCTAACGCGAAGCTTTTCAACCAGGTGGTGGTTTTATAGCCATCAATTCCGGGATAAATATTCATTTATTGATGATGGTGATAGCACCAATCACGAAGTGTTGCGATTACATAGCTTGCTCCAGCACGGATTGGAGTTGTTATCGGTTAAGGCTATTGCTGCTGCTATCCCGAGTTTGGCTAAGTTTTATCTTCCCAATTCTGAATCTGTCGAAGCGATACGAACAAATAGTTGTGTTATTAACGCCTCTGGCAAGATTGAGCAGTCGCGCTATATTAATGACTCGATGCTTTATGCTCTGGTTGATAATCTATTAAAAAGTCAGATAGATGATATTTTGATTATTGCTACTGAATCTGATCGGCTACGTGTTACTCAAGTTTTAGAAGCTTTCTCTGGTACACAAGTTCAGATATTAATTACTGGTGATTTATTGCAACTGGCTCGGGAAATACGGTGTTATCGTGTATTCATTAGTAGCGATGGTGGTTTGGCGCATTTAGCAGCTGGTCTTGGGGTGTTTTGTATTACATTGTTTGATCAACAGGATGCTAGGATATGGCACCCGTGGAGTGATAAGCAAACGTCATTACAGTCACCGCGAAAAAATATATATGATATCAGCTATCTAGATATCGCTACAGTAATTAATCAAACTATTTAACAATAAACGAGCAAACATTAACATTAAATTAGTGATATTGTGAATGAGCACCTAATGTCCAGTCTTTTTAAGATGAATAAAAAAATTTCGATAATTATAATAAACTATAATACTGAAAACTATATTGCTGAGTTATTGCATTCAATTTCATTTCAGTCGATGACCGTGAATGAATTTGAGATTATTATTGTTAATAATTCTGCACCCAGTAGTGAGCTATATAAACATATTAACTTGTTTGATTTCAATATTTTCGTTATTGATGCAGAATATAATTTGGGCTTTGGAGCAGGATGTAATTTAGGTGCCGCATCAGCAAATGGCGAGTATTTACTATTTCTTAATCCGGATATTCAACTACGTGAATTTGATTTTTTGAACCATATGTACCGATTTGCCTCTGAAGCTGCCGGCATTGGGGTTTTTTCATCGAAAGTAATCGAAACACGGGAGAACGGTCATAAGCTTCAGATCGGTCCATATTATTCATACGCTTATAACTGGAAACCGACTGGTTTGCCTGGTGAGATTGCGTCAGTGATTGGCGCTGTAATGTTGATAAAAAAAGATATTTTTGTTCATGTTGATGGTTTTGATGAAGATTTTTTCCTGTATGAGGAAGACGTCGATATCTGCTATCGCATCCGTAAAATTGGTTATAAAATTGAGGTTTTGCAAGATTTAACTGTTGAACATGTTGGGGGTGTTAGTGAGAAAGGCACCAAGATTTATGAGTATAAAATGAAAAAAATGCGTGGGATATATCTTTTTTGTTTGAAACATTTTCCGCCTAGTTTATTTCAAGAATTATTGAAAAAAGATATTAGATTATCTCACTGGAAAAAAATGAAACTTTGGTGTGAAATTAATATTTTTCAATTAAAATATAAGAAAGATAAATATGTTTCTTGGTGTGCTTTATTTGATGCAGCCAAGAAAACTAAATATTCAACGGAATGGCTGTTCAACAGGTGTGTTAATAGAACATGATAAGGGAAGTACAAAAATTTGAAAAATTGCTAGCCTCTCCGCAGGGGGGCGAATGAAAATTAGCATAATAATTCCGGCATATAATGTTGAGAAATACATAATTCAATGTTTGGAATCAATAAAGCAGCAGCAATATTCATTATGGGAGTGTATTGTCATTGATGATTGTTCTTCCGATGGAACTCCAAATTTGATTGCTGATTTTATTGGTCGCAATTTAGACTTTAATTTTATTTTCAAACGGAATTCACGTAATTTAAGACAAGGTCAGTCGCGCAATAAGGGGGTTGAACTGTCAACTGGCGATTATCTGATGTTTGTGGATAGCGACGATGTTTTACCGGCAGATTCACTAGCTAAATTAGTTGCTGCCATCACGGGTAATGAAGATATTGTTGTTGGTAATTATGCCTCTTTCAGGGATGGTAATCTTGATAAAATGCAAGCTGGTATAGTTTGTCATGATAAATTTTATATGGCGAGAAATGAGGATTTTTCAAATATCTATAATCTTGTTTATCCGTGGGGGAAAATATACAAAAGCTCTTTTTGGCGTGATAGTGGTTTCAATTTTGCCAATGTACTGTTTGAGGACACGGTTTTGTGGCCAGCGGTATCATCACAAGCTAGCTCCATTACAGTGCTAGATGATATAATCTACTACTATCGAGTTGGAAATCCATACTCCGAAAGTCATTTAATTGTTCCAAATTATAAAAAGTATTATTTAAGCTTAGATGCGCGTTTAAAAATACTGGAGCGTTATCAGCTCATGGAAAGTTATTATGTTAGTTTTTGTATGGCAGATGCATACCAATATATAAATGATTTGCCATGGCTAATACAGCGTTATAAGTTATTTTTGCTATTAAAATCATATATACAGAAGTTGCCTCCTGATAAGTTTATTACACCCAATTTAATTCCCATTTATAAGATGGCGAAGCTAAAAAAAATGTATCGGTATGGTCTCTTATATTTTATTTTGAAGCCAAAAACTAATCAATTGAAGTTATTACTGAAGAAATTGGACAAACTGATCTCAAATGATAAAAAATAAAAATCTAAATCTTAACTTTCAAGCTGATCAACTGATTATCTTGGCGTTTTTAATAATCATGCCTTTTGAGATGGTAAATCACTCATTGATTTATACGCTTATGGAACTGCTATTTGTAAATTCAGCGTTTATGTTTTACAAGCAATTTCCGCGGGCTGCAAACGATATCTTTTTTAAAGGGTATTTGTTGATTGTCGTTTGGTGTTTGATAGTTACGTGCTTAAGCCCTGTTGCAAAACAGTCTTTTAAATCTACTACTCAATGGTTTTTACCTTTACTGATGTTCTTTCCCTTTTATCTGCAAACAAATTTATACGCAATCTTGCGCAGGTATTTATGGTTGCCAACATTAATTTTATTTTTACAGTCGGTAGTGTTATTTATCTACTTCAAAATGGGTGCCCACGTAATTACTGATAATTCGGTATTAAATTTTCTTTATTTCTTAAATTGGGAATGGACCGGTAAAGTTTATACTAGTACAATAGCATTGTGTTTAATTGTTCTAACTTGCTCGGTAATTGATAACAAATTAATTCGGAATATTCTATGTGGTGTTAATCTTGCATCGGGAATTCTTTGTTACGATAGGGCATTTATTTTCTCATTGCTGATATTAATATTATTATTCATATATCTTCAAATTAAGCATAAAATATCTGTATTGGCTCATATTGGAGCTATAATTGGTGCGATCGCTATAATCGGACTGTCCTTTTTTGTTGTTCATAATGTATTAAAATTAAATTTGCATATCATTGAACGTTTCGCGGTTTATGATTATTGGTTGCCGAAATTATTAATTTCGCCTATTCATGGGGTTGGGGTTGGTATACCTAGTTTGCAATATTACTTGCTCAATTACCCAGTTCCGCAACATCTCTTAGATATTGATATTGGGATGAAAACTCACGCACATAATGTTTTTTTGGATATCACATTGACACAAGGTTTTGTTGGGTTATTGATTTTTGTAAGTTTTATTGGACTACTACTGTGTAACACTATAAGAAATCGGATTAACCCATTACGGTATACCTTTTTATTTATGGTTGTAGCCGTGTTTTCTAAATTTATGGTGGATGATCGTTTTGAAGCACATATGATGATTGTTTTTTGGTTTTTCTTGTTGTCCTCATATATGCTTTCATTACGTGTTAATATGGCCCCCAAGAGATAGTATGCTGCGATGAGGAAGTTATGATATTTAGTAAGCGCTATTTACTGCCATTTAGAACTATTATTCCAAATAATGTCAAACAACAGCTTAACAGCGAGACGTTGTCTCATAAATTAAAAGAATACTGGTGCTTATTGCGGCGGGAAATGTATCTATTTGTGAGCGGTCAAAAGCGTCTTGAGCGTAGGGCAATTCCACTAGGAGCTAAGAAAATCCTGTGGTTGGCACCATCAATTCGCAATATCGGTGATGCAATAATGGGGTTTAGTGGACGAACCTTATTTATTGGTGAGTATCAAGTTGATATACTCCTAGATGCCAAGGTCAAATCATTGTTTACTAATGATGATATTTTTAAACATGTTTATACTTCAGCCAAAGAAATTACTGAATCTTATGATTTGATAATTCTTGATTCAGTAAAAAGCATTTCTCTAAAAACTAAAAAGCGCTATTTCTCTAGAATTCCATATTGTCATTTTCGTGGGCACTTTGATGGGATTGAATTTAATTGGACGCTGTTTAGCTATCATCGGATAAATGCCTTACTTAATTATCCATATCAACAGTCAGCATTAGATGCGCTTGCCAAACCACACCTCGTTAGCCAGAAATCAAAGAGTTTGCCTTATTTTGATTTGGCTATTGCTGTGGGAGGGGAAGATATTCAACGCAGAACCTATAACCAATGGGGCAAAGTAGTCCAAATGTTATTACAAGTGGTGCCCAGTCTGAAAATAGTTTTATTGGGAAATCAAAACGGTTATGCTACTGCAATTGAATTGACCAATAGCTTTTCAGTAAATATCACTAATTTTGTTGCTAAGTCAACGCTGGTTGAGGCTCTGCAGTTAATTGAGAATTCCCGGCTTTTTTTAGGGTGTGACGGTGGTTTAATGCACATTGCCGTAGCTTTTGACAAACCGGGTGTTGCTTTGTTTGGTCATTTTGAATCGCAATATCGGTTACCGCTTAATATCAAAATTAGTGCATTATTTGACGGTGCTAGCGTTAATCTGATTGAGCCACAGCAGGTAGTTGATTGTTTGATAGCTCAGTTTGCACCCGTTAACCTGCAATCGAATGGAGGTGTAAATGGATAAATTACCAATTAGTGTGATCATTATTGCTTCCAATGAGGCGCATAATCTACCGAGGGCATTGGCATCCGTCAAAGAGTGGGCTGGCGAAATCGTTGCGGTAATAAATGATTGCCATGATGATACTGCTCAGATTTTGGAAGCGGCTGGGGCGCAGGTTTACCAATATGATTGGCAGGGGTTTGTTGTGCAAAAAAACCGTGCCTTGGCACATGCGAGTATGCCATGGGTATTTAATCTTGATGCCGATGAAGAAGTTACGCCTAAAATGCTCCGTGATATTGAGCAACTGGTTAGTCACGCGTCTGGTTATAGCGCTGCGAGTTTTTGCCGTAAGACTTGGTTTTTGGGACGGTGGATCAAATATGGTGATTGGTATCCGGATCGAGTGACGCGATTATTTAAGCGTGATCAGGGGCAATATGCCGGCAATTATTTGCATGAGCGCCTGGAAATAACTGGTAAAACCTGTAAATTCAATAGCAATCTGCTACACTATAGCTTTCCGAATCTCTATGTCTTTCTGGCTAAATTGGGTAGTTTTACCCGTAATTTTGAAAAAGCCAATCAGCAGAAGAAATTTTCGCCGCTAGCGAGTCTCTTTCGTGCCTGGTGGAAGTTTTTTCGTTGCTATGTAATTAAGCGTGGATTTTTAGACGGTTTTCCGGGGTTGTTGATTGCGGTTCATCAGGGCTATAGTACTTTTTTCAAATATAGTATTTTATTGGATCGTAAAACCCGCCAGATTCAACCGACTGTTGAAGTGGAGGATAATTAATTGACGGTTAAGCTTAGTTTGATTATCTCCACCTACAATCGCCCCGATGCGCTGGAGTTGGTGCTAAAAAGTGTTGCGCGGCAAAATTTAGCTAAAGTGGCAGATAATAGCGAGATTGAAGTCTTAATTGCCGATGATGGTTCCAAGTCGGATACTGCGGAGTTGGTTGCCAAATTCCAACAAAACTTCCCTTTTCGCTTGATTCATGTTTGGCATGAAGACAATGGCTTTCGTTTGGCGGCAATTCGCAATTTGGCAGTCAGTCATTCACAAGGTCATTATTTGGTTTTTATTGACGGCGATTGTTTGATTGCACCGGACTTCATTTCCAAGCAATTACTACTGGCAGAAAGCGGGTATTTTGTTGGCGGTAATCGGGTCTTATTGAGTGAGAAATATACCCAGCAAATTATAGCGCATAAAGATATTTCCATTAGCGCTCTTGGTATCATGAAATCATTTATTGGCAAATTCACCGGCAAAATCAATAAATTTTTTCCACGGCTGCCCTTAACGTTGAATACCGCTTGGCGTAAACGCAATGAGACTAATTGGCGCCGCCCCAAAGGCTGTAATATGGCGCTATGGCGCAAGGATTTGCTGATTGTCAATGGCTTTGATGAGAGCTTTTGTGGCTGGGGGCATGAAGATGCTGATTTTTTGGTAAGACTATTACATGCCGGAATCCGGATTAAGGATGGGCGCTTTGCTGTTCCAGTATTTCATTTGTGGCATAAAATGAATGACCGCAGTCAGGAAAAAGAAAATATTGCACGCTTGCAGTTGCGGATTGATAATCCACAATTAATTCGGGCTGAATCTGGCATCGAGCGTTATTTTGCTAAACGCTAGGACTTTATTATGAAAATAGATGCGGTGCCGTTGATTAAGGTTATGAAGCTTGTATTTCTTGGTTATTTTTTATTCTTGATTGTGTGTTGCTTTTATCTTTTCCCAAGTCATGATATTCTTTTTTATTACTATCCATGGAGTACCCATCTTCAGCTTTCTTATTATGATGGTCCACCGTTGATTGCCTATGTAATAAAATTAAGCACACTAATTTTTGGCAATACTTTATTTGCGTTAAATATTCGGGGCGTAGTGGTTGCGGCACTAAGTTGCTGGATTATCATTCAAATTGGTAAGCAATTAAAAAATAGAGAGTTGGGATATTTATTGGCGTTATTGTGGCTTAGCTATTCCTTTTCTACTACCCGCTTTATCTTTGTTACACTTAACTATGATAGTTTAGAAAGTTTGTTCGGTTTATTAACGATATTATTTACACTAAAATTGGTTACTACAAAAAATATTCTCAATTTGTATGCGATCAGTTTTGGTGGCGGTTTATTGCTGTTGGCTAAATATAATGGCGTGGTGTTATTGTTGGCCATCTTGCTGTATTTTATTATCAATAAAGAACTTCGTCAGGTTTTTCGTTCAATTCATTGCTATCTCGCAATCCTTCTCTGTGTTGCAATATTTTCTCCGGTCCTTGTCTGGAATTATCAGCATGATTGGATTTCATTTCGTTATCAATTAACGACACATAGTTGGTCGCAGGGGACTTATCACGCTGCAAAAAGCGGGTTAAGTGGGGTATTTTTTTACCTATTTACCGATGTTTTAGGGGTAACCCATGTTTTGTGGGCTATCTTACTATGGTTATTGGTACGGCAAAGGCCACAATTAATTGCCGCGTCTAATAAGCTTATTTCATTGTTGATTTTTATTGGGCTGTTTTATTTTGTCTTTTGGCTGATAATGTCATATTCCTCACATATTGCCATGAACTATTTAATTGTTTTTAATGCGATTGTTATGGTTATCGTTGGATATTATTTATATCTCTTAAATTTGCGCAAGATATTGGTGTCGTTAATTGGTATGTGCATGCTAATAAGTCTTATCATGTTGAGCAATCGTACTTTTTTTAAAATCCCCGAAAGTGGTGATGTTATACAATATCATAAGCTGTTATTATCAGTTGCATCTCAAAACCATAGTTGCGTTTTATAGGTGAATGGTTATGTTATTTTCTCAGAAATTTACCAAGTTATTTTTAGCGTTATATGTAGTTGTTTTATTGGGGTGTGGTTTTTTTACACTACCAACGACTGATACTTATTATTATTGGACATGGAGTCAACATCTTCAACTTTCTTATTATGATGGTCCACCGTTAATCGCCTATCTACTATGGTTAATGACGCGTATATTTGGTAATACTTTCTTTGCAATCAATATTATTTCTGTTGCCTGTGTTGTTGGTTCAGCAGGGCTAATTTACAAAATTTTAAGTTCATTTTCGTCACGCACAAGCGCCACAATTGCAGCGCTGCTGTGGATGGTATATCCATTTGCTACAACCCGCTTTATCACCGTTAGCATGACTTTGGATGGGTTAGAGGTTTTGTTTTCATTGATGATCTTATGGTATGCTTTAAGGCTGATTCGCGTACCGCAGGCGGCTAATTACTACCTCCTTGGCATAGCAGTTGGTTTAGGCCTGTTGGCAAAATATAATGTAATAATTTTGGTGGTTGGAATTATGCTTTTTGTATTAATCCATCCGCAATTAAGAAAACTATATCTAAGCCCGCATTTATATCTGGCGGCAGTGCTTAGTGTGGCGATCTTTTCGCCGGTAATAATCTGGAATTATCAACATGGCTGGACGTCTTTTTTATATCAACTAAATTCACACAAGTGGACGGGGGGTAGTGGTGCGATTAATAGTGCTGATAAACATGGTCTGGCAGGAATGTGGTTTTATCTAAAAAGTTGTGTTTTTGGGGTGTTGCATTTATTATTGATTTTGATGTTATTGTTAAGGGTAAAGTGGAATTTTAGAATCTCGGTTGGTGTTGAAAATCAATTATTAACATTTTTATGTGGGTTTATTTTATTGTTTTGGCTATACCAGTCATATTCGGCACATGTTGGTCTGAATTACATGGTTACGGTTAGTGGCTTATTGATTATGTTATTGGCGCAGCAATTGGCACAAATAAATAAGCCATTTTTTATTTATGGATTGCTAATTATTTTGGCGGTCATATCGTTAGTTATGCAAATAGATAAAATGCGGATTCATGACAAAGACCAAGCTAATTATGACAAATACGTCAAATCAGGAATAATTACCCGTCCGTAAATAAAATAACGATACATTCTAATTGATTATGCTATAATCTACCCCTCTATGGTGGATAGACTGGTTCCGCAAGTTCTCGCAAGAGCACCAGCTGTCTTAATAATAAAAATGATTTAAGGGTTACAACATGCCTAAAATGAAATCAAAATCTGGTGCCAAAAAGCGCTTCATCGTTCAGGGAAGTGGTGGTATCAAACGTGCTAAAGCATTCAAACGTCATATTTTGACTAAAAAAACTACTAAAAATAAACGTCAACTACGTGGTACTCAGCAGGTAAATGCTTCTGATATGGGTCATGTACGTAGTATGTTGCCATACGCATAAGAAGGAGTTAGAGAATGCCTAGAGTAAAACGTGGTGTAACTGCCCGTGCACGTCATAAAAAAATTATTGCCTTAGCTAAAGGTTATCGTGGTCGTCGTGGAAATGTATTCCGCGTAGCCAAAGAAGCGGTGATGAAAGCCGGTCAGTACGCTTACCGCGATCGTCGTCAAAGAAAACGTCAATTCCGTAGCTTGTGGATTGCCCGGATTAATGCAGGCTGCCGTGAGTTAGGTTTGACTTATAGCCGTTTCATCAATGGCTTGGCTAAAGCAGAAGTTGCGGTAGATCGGAAAGTATTATCTGATTTGGCAATTAATGATAAAGCCGCATTTGCTAAATTCGTTGAACTTGCTAAAAGCAAATTAGCGTAATTTAGTAGTTACTGCAGAATATTAGCAGATAGTTAAACTATTGCAAATAAACTGTTAAGTAACTCAAAATGTTATATAATAATGGGGGCTAGGTATACTAGCCCTCATTTTTTTATGCAGGCAAAATGGATAAATTTCTAATTAATGATAAAAATTTACAGTACCGAGTAGTTAACTCGCTGAAAAAATTGTGGGAGTTAACTGATGAATTGGTTGCCTTCTATCCGCGCTACGATGAATATACGGTTACCGTCTTTGGTTCGGCGCGAATTGGCGAAGAATCACAGGTCTATCAGGATATAGTTGAGTTTAGTAAAACCTTAGCCGCACTTGATTGCAACGTTGTTACCGGTGGCGGTCCTGGGGTGATGGAGGCAGCTAATCGCGGAGCAATCGCCGGCAAATTACCGGATTCATTGATCAAGTCGGTCGGGATTAATATTGAATTACCATTTGAACAGAAAAATAATCCTTATCTTGATGAAGAATTTCCACACAAGACATTTTTCACCCGCCTCCAGCATTTTGTCGCAGTGTCGGACTGCTTCGTGGCTTTTTATGGTGGAATCGGGACGGTGCTTGAGATCCTAACTGTTTTACAGTTGATGCAGGTAAAGAAAATTGAAGACCGCCGATTGATTCTGGTTGGTGATATGTGGCCGGGGTTGATTGAATGGTTTAAAGCGGAAATGTTGAATGAGGATATGCAATTGATTCATAGCGGTGATCTATTGATTCCGCAATTGGTTCCGCATTATCAGGATGCTTTGGAGTTAATCAAGCAGCACAAGGCTCAGATGTATTTATAGTTTAATGGCAATGATGGTTATTTACAGTGTGATGTTACGCGTAATAAAGAATTTAATGCTAAGTTATTGATTTTTTCATGGCACACTGATTTTATATTAGCAATCAGTGCGCAAAATCGCCAAACTAAATAACTTAGCGCTAAAATATAGATGCGCGCGTAACGTCAGTTACAATTTAGGATTGATTTAATGGAACAGTTACAAAGTATATTAACAACGGCTCTCACTGAGATGGCAGAAATCGAGTCATTGCCGGAATTAGAGCAGTTTAAAGCCCGCTATGTTGGCAAACAAGGTGCAATTACCGGCTATATGCAAAAATTGAAAGATATCGCGCCGGAGTTGCGTAAAGAATTTGGGGCGCAGATTAACGCGATAAAACAAGAATTTGAAGGTGGATTGCAACGTCATCGCAACGCTATTGAAGAACAGGAGCTCCGTGCTAAGTTGGCTACTGAAGCGATTGACGTTACTTTGCCTGGGCGTGGTACGCTGCAAGGTAGTTTGCATCCGGTTAATTTGGCGTTAAAACGGCTGATTGAAATTTTTGCGGCACTGGGATTTTGCGTTGCCGATGGTCCGGAGATTGAATGTGATTACTATAATTTCAAGGCATTAAATATTCCGGAAAATCATCCGGCACGAGCCATGCAAGATACTTTTTATACCCAATCCGGCAATGTGTTAAGAACCCATACTTCGCCGATTCAGGTGCGTTATACCGAAAATAATCAACCGCCAATTCGGATTATTGCCCCGGGGCGAGTTTATCGGGTGGATATGGATGCTACTCATTCACCAATGTTTCATCAGATGGAATTACTGTGGATTGATAAAGGCATCAGCTTTGCCAATTTGAAGGCGGTGATTAGCGAATTTATGCGCCAATTTTTTGAAGATGATAGCATTCAGGTGCGATTCCGAGCCTCATTCTTTCCTTTTACTGAACCGTCAGCCGAAGTTGATATTTTCTTTGCTAAAACCGGTAAATGGTTAGAGGTTGGTGGTTGTGGCATGGTTCATCCCAATGTTTTAAATTATATGAAAATTGATAGCAATGAATATAGTGGATTTGCCTTTGGATTTGGGATCGATCGGCTGGCGATGTTGAAATATGGGGTTACTGATTTGCGCTTGATGTTTGATAATGATGTGGATTTTCTGCGTCAGTTTAGAGGGGTTTAGACGTGAAGATTTCATGGAATTATTTACAGAGTTTTTTTGCTAAACCACTGAACAAAAATTTAGTCCTTGAACGCCTGACCATGGCCGGACTGGAAGTTGAAGATGAAAGTGCGGTTGCGCCACAATTTACCGGAGTGGTAGTTGCTGAGGTGGTTAGCTGTGAACGCCATCCGGATGCTGATAAACTATCGTTGTGTCAGGTCAATACTGGTGATGAAGTGGTTCAGATTGTTTGCGGTGCGGCAAATGTTGCGACCGGGGTCAAGGTTCCTTGTGCTACCGTCGGTGCAGTTTTGCCGGGTGATTTCAAGATCACACCGCGTAAAATGCGCGGGATTCTATCGCACGGGATGCTCTGCAGTGGCGATGAACTGGGTTGTCCGGATGGGGTTGATGGCTTGTTGCTACTGCCCGCCGCTGCACCGGTGGGGGCCGATATTCGTGACTATTTGGGGCTGGATGATATCGTTGTTGAATTTAAAATTACGCCTAACCGTGGCGATTGTTTATCCTATGCTGGTTTGGTACGCGAAATTGCTGCACTAACTGCGGCTGAGTTAAAACCGCAGCCGGTAGTAAACTCTGCTGTAGTAAATAACTCATTGGCATGTTCGTTGACGGTGGCGGCGAGTGCTGCGTGTCCGCATTATGCCGGCTTGGCGATTGAGGGTGTTAATAATGCGGCAATTACTCCGCGTTGGTTGAGTGATGTCCTTATTCGTAGCGGGATTCGGCCAATTTCACCGCTGGTGGACATTACCGCTTATGTGATGTTGCTGCAGGGGCAGCCGATGCATGCTTTTGATTTAATCAAAATTGCCGGCGGGATCGGCGTGCGGATGGCTAAATCCGGTGATCAGTTGCGTCTAATTGACGGAAAAGATGTCATGGTGGCAACGGATACCTTAGTTATTACCGATGCTAAAGATCAGCCAGTGGCGCTGGCTGGTGTTATGGGTGGCTTGGATTCATCTGTTACTAGTGATACTAAGGCGGTATTTTTAGAAAGCGCTTTTTTTACTCCGGCGGTTATTCATGGCAAGGCTAAGCAATACGGTGTGAGTTCGGATGCGGCTTTTCGCTATGAGCGTGGTGTTGATCCACAGATTCAGCACGATGCGCTAAATCTGGCAGCCAAACTAATTGTGGAAATTTGTGGTGGAACTATTGTTAGCACGGTACATTTTTCGGCATTGTCCGAGCAAATTAATTCGCCCAAGATTGCGTTAGAATTCAGTGAAATCAATCGTTTTATCGGCGAAGATATTTCATCGGCGCAAGTATTGTCAATTTTACAGGCGCTGGGTTGTGGTGTTGAACATGATGGCGGCAGTTTGACGGTGACGGTACCAAGTTATCGCTTTGATTTGGCGATCAAAGAAGATATCATTGAAGAAATCGTACGGGTATATGGTTATGATCGGGTAGTTCCGCGGATGCCGCAATTAACCGCACAGTTTAATCGGCAAAATCATAAATTGTCTCTAAGTGCCCAATGCAAGAACTTGTTAGTGGGTTATGGATTTAATGAAATAGTCAGCTATGCTTTTCTTGAAGATAAATTTGCAGCATTATCTCCGGCGGCCTTGTCTCCGGTGAAATTGCAAAATCCGATTGCCGGTTTAACTACTATGCGCACCAGTTTGATTCCCGGATTGTTACGGGCTTGTCAATACAATGTTAATCGCGGACAAAATTCACTTAAACTGTTTGAGCTAGCCCGAGTTTTTCATGGCGAAGAAGCGAATCAGCAACCGCTGTATCTCAGTGGTTTGATTTATGGTAAAATCCAGACCTTGAATTGGAATGATAAGGTTCGCGATGCTGATTTTTATGATCTGAGTCTGGTTGTCAACCAGTTATTGGCTGGTTGTGGTGAAGTTATATTGTTGCCACATTCCGAGTACGAGTTATTTCACCCTGGACGCTGTGCCAGAATTCAATTAGCGGGTCAGGAAATTGGGATTATCGGGCAACTCCATCCACGGCTTGTAAGCGAGTTGGATTTTGTAACCATGCCATATGTTTTTGAGTTAAATTTTGACTTATTGCCGCCAACGACCATGACAACCGTTAAGGCGAGCAGTAAATTTCAAAAAGTTTCACGTGATATGGCGTTTATTTTACCGCAAACAGTTGCGGTTGGTGAGGTTTTGCGGCAATTGACGGCGTTAGAATTGCCGGAATTACGTGAAACACGGGTTTTTGATGTCTTTGTCGGTGGTTCGTTGGCTGCTGATGAAAAGAGTGTAGCATTTAATTTTATATTTCAAGGCGATAAAACCCTTGAAGATGATGAAATTAATGCTAAAATGTCGTTAATTGAGCAAACGGTGATTAAAGAGTTTGCCGGTAGGTTACGTTAATTATTTTATTGAGGTTTATATATGTCTGCTACTGTAACTAAGAATGATCTGATTCAACTGGTTATGGATAATTCCAAATTAACTCGGGTGGACGCGTATCGTCTGGTGGAAGATTTTTTTGATGTAATTATTAAAAGTCTTGAAGATGGTGATGAAGTTAAAGTTTCCGGTTTTGGGAATTTTGTATTACGCGATAAAAGTCCACGGGTTGGTCGTAATCCGAAAACCAAGGAAGAATTTCCAATTAATGCGCGCCGGGTGGTATCTTTTCACACCAGTAACCTATTAAAAGAGCAAATTAAAGGCTACAAAGCTGACTAAAATAGCTTAAAAGCAGTTACAAACCAGTGTATTTTATTTGCACTGGTTTTTTATATTCAATTGGGAAAAGGTTCTTTGATGAGATATAAAATTGTTCGGTTGTGGTTGCTATTGATTCTTTTTAGTAGCTATTTAATGGTCGGTGGGTGTAAAAAAACGCAGCCACCGCAGAATGTAAAAAATAAACAATTTGTCGAAATGTTTGGTAGTTGGAGCGATGGGGCTGGTTGCCACCTAAACATTACAGAAATAAATGGGCAATTATTTTTGCGAGATTTTGTTGCAAAAAATACACATTTAAATGAGGCGCAACTTATGGCGAAAAAAGAAGGCGTGATGATTAATTTTAGTGCTAAAGAGCAGGCTGTTTTGATTAAAGGTAGTTTGAGTGATGGTAATATGATTGTTGAGAACTATTGTTCAGATTTATTGCATAAAACTAATAATCTTTAAGTTTAATACACTGGTGATTGACTAAGATTTTGTATTATTATTAAGCCATTAATGTTAAAATAGCTCCCATGTGTGGTTATGATATTGAATTCTGAATTGAATAAATGTGTGGTGTTCTTTTGTCGAAGTATGAATTTGGTTTTTTAGATTAAAACTGAAGCATGTTTCTAAGAGCTTGTTTGCTAAGTCTAATGTAAGCGAGAAATCGTGATAAATGAAATAAAAAATTATTAAATTCGAGGCGAATAGTATTCTATTTAACGATGATTTAATGATTTTGTAGCCATTTAGTTATGTTTCGTAGCTCATTGGGAGTTAGCAAACAAGCTCTAACAAATTAAGGTGCCTTTTGTGTATTCGTTAAATATAGGTTGCTGTAATATGAATAGATTAAAGTTAATGTTTTTATGGTTGTTTTCGCTGCCGTTTTTGAGTGGTTGCAAGGATTTAGTCCTGATTCATTCAAAAGGCGTAATTGGTAGGGATGAGCGGGATCTTATTTTTACCGCGATTGCATTAATGTTACTGGTTGTAGTTCCGGTAATTATTTTGACCTTGGTCTTTGCGTACAAATACCGAGCATCAAATTCAAAGGCTAAATATGACCCTGAATTTACACATAGTACTAAAATTGAAATAGTAGTATGGGGAATTCCAATCGTAATCATTGGTATATTGGCGGTTATTGTTTGGAAAAGCACCCACGCCTTAGACCCATATAAACCGATTGAGGTTGCTGGTGTTAAACCTTTGAATATTCAAGTGGTTGCTCTGGACTGGAAATGGTTATTTATTTATCCTGAACAGCACATAGCTACTGTAAATTATTTGCAGTTTCCTGTTGGTGTTCCGGTCAAGTTTTCGGTGACGGCAGATGCGCCGATGAATTCATTTATCATTCCTCAGCTTGGTGGTCAAATTTACGCAATGGCTGGCATGACCACTCAATTGCATTTACTTGCTGATGAACAAGGCGTCTATGATGGGCGTGGCTATGTGATCAATGGTAATGGTTTTAACGGTATGCACTTCAAGAGCTATGTAACTTCTCAGGAAGAGTTTGATAGTTGGGTGACGTCAGTTAAAAATTCACCGGATAGTTTAACCACCGAGGTGTATAAACAACTGCAAAAACCCACTGAATATGTACAGCCAAAACTTTATGGGTCTGTAGCAGATAATCTTTTTGATAATATTGTCATGAAGTATATGATGCCGGGTATGGAAGATATGCAAGGTATGGGCGCTAAATAACATAGTTTTCGAGGGAATCAGTAATGATTGATTTTTTAGGTAAATTAAATTGGGATGCAATTCCTATCCATGAACCACCTGCGGTAATAGCCGGTGCGGGGATGATCGGTGGTTTTTTATTTCTGGTGGCATTGGTAACCTATTTGAAAAAATGGGGTTACTTGTGGAATGAATGGTTTACTTCGGTAGATCACAAACGGATTGGTCTTATGTATGTTGTAGTAGCTATTGTTATGCTGCTTCGTGGATTCGCGGATGCTGCATTAATGCGTACTCAACAGGCAATTTCAGTTGGCAGTAACTTTGGCTTTTTACCACCAGATCATTATAATCAAATTTTTACCGCCCATGGCGTGATTATGATTTTCTTTGTAGCAATGCCTTTGGTTATTGGTTTAATGAATATAATTGTTCCACTACAAATTGGTGCCCGTGATGTAGCTTTTCCATACCTTAACTCGTTAAGTTTTTGGTTATTCATGGTCGGTGTGGTTTTGATGATGCTGTCACTGGTTGTTGGATCTTTTGCTACTACCGGATGGGTAAACTATGCGCCGCTGTCTGAAAAAATTTATAGCCCCGGTGTTGGGGTAGATTACTATATCTGGGCGCTGCAGATTTCGGGTATCGGGACAACTATCTCGGGTATTAACTTCTTTGTGACCATTATCAAAATGCGCTGCCCAGGTATGACTCTAATGAGGATGCCGGTGTTCACATGGACGGCATTGTGTTCAAATGTGTTGATTATTATTTCATTTCCGATGATGGCTGCAGCAATTGCGCTATTAACGCTGGATCGTTACCTAGGTTTTCATTTCTTTACCGATATGGGTGGCGGTAACCCAATGTTATATGTGAATTTAATCTGGGCATGGGGACATCCCGAAGTATATATTCTGGTTCTCCCAGCATTTGGAATATTTTCTGAAGTTACTTCGACTTTTTCTCGCAAACCTTTATTTGGTTATAAAACCATGGTGTATGCGACAGTTAGTATTACGATATTGTCATTCATTGTTTGGGTTCACCACTTTTTTACCATGGGAGCAGGAGCCAACGTTAATGCTTTCTTTGGAATAATGACGACAATTATTGCGATTCCAACAGGAGTAAAAATATTTAACTGGTTATTTACCATGTTCCGTGGCCGGATTTGGTTTACTGCACCGATGTATTTTACAATCGGGTTTATTATCACCTTCTCGATCGGTGGAATGACCGGAGTATTGTTGGCGGTGCCTGGTGCTGATTTTATCTTACATAATAGTTTATTTGTAGTTGCTCACTTCCATAATGTGATAATTGGCGGTGTGGTATTTGCGATTATGGCGGGGCTTTCATTCTGGTGTCCAAAAGCACTGGGCTTTAAAATGAATGAAGGTTTTGGTAAAGCTTCTTTCTGGTTTTGGTTGGTTGGGTTTTATGTAGCGTTTATACCGCTATATGTGCTTAGTTTTATGGGCGCTACTCGTCGGATCAGTCATTATGATTATTCAACTGGTTGGCATCCGCTATTTGTTATCGCTTTTGTCGGTATGTTGATTATTGCTGTCGGGATTGCGTGTCAAGTCCTGCAAATATTGGTAAGCATCCTTAAAGCAAAACAAAATCAAGATTATACTGGCGATCCTTGGGATGGTCGCACGCTGGAGTGGGCAACTTCTTCGCCGCCGCCATTTTATAATTTTGCAAGAGTCCCTACTGTGACATCATTAGAGCCGCATTGGGATGCAAAACATAATGCAAAACCAATATTTGATGAAAGCCAACCTTATGAAGATATTCATATGCCACGAAATACCGGCATTGGGGTTTTAATCGGGCTATTTGCGTTTACGCTAAGTTTTGGACTTATTTGGTATATTTGGTGGTTGGTTATAGCTAGCGGCTTAGCAATTTTTGCATGCGTTGTTGCTCGTTCTTTAGATCATGACATTGATTATTATGTCCCTGCTAAAGAGGTTGAACGAATTGAAAATGAACTTATGTTACGTAGGAATAAAGCATAATGACTTCACAAATAGTAAATAATCATTTAACAGATCATCATGACCATGACGAGGAGGCTACCTCAAAAGTAGTCTTTGGCTTCTGGATTTATATAATGAGTGACTGTATTTTGTTTGCCTGCTTTTTTGCAACCTATGCGGTTTTGCATACTAGCGTATTTGGCGGTCCTGGCCCAAAAGATTTATTTGATTTAAACTATGTAATGGTTGAAACATTTTTGTTGCTAACCAGTAGTTTTACCTATGGATTGGCAATGTTGGCTACGATAAAATTGAATAAATCTCAAGCTATGTTGTGGCTGTTCATTACCTTCTTATTGGGGCTTGGCTTCATTGGGATGGAAATAAATGAGTTTCATCATTTGATACTTGAGGGCAATGGTCCGGATCGCAGCGCGTTTCTGTCTTCTTTCTTTGGGTTAGTCGGTTTGCACGGTTTACATGTTACTTGCGGTCTAATTTGGATGGCAATATTGATGTTTCAAGTATCGACACGGGGCTTGACTGCAATGGTTAATCGCAAATTATCTTGTCTAAGTTTATTCTGGCATTTCTTAGATATTATTTGGATTTTTGTTTTTACCGTTGTTTATTTAATGGGAGTTATGTAAATGTCAGCACATAATGTTTCTTCGGCAACCGGAGCAAGCCACGGTAGTGTCAAAT
>CAZATM010000100.1:0-5903 GCA_964488065.1 uncultured Neisseria sp. | reverse complement strand
ATCTGTTAATTTTACTAACTGCCGGTACAGCCTGCTGAACTAGGCAGCATTGCCGATGTTAGTGGTGGAGTGTAGCTACATGACCATGTAACTGTTCCTGATGAGGTATAGGTTGGGGTAAATACGATGCTGCCGCTTTCATTATTGGAGCTATTGTAAAAACTCGCGCCGGCACTGGCATAAAATTGAAATTGAATTTCACCGTTAGCTAGAATTGATATTGCCCCATATTTCCCACCTTGCTGTCCAACTGCCGATTGAACACAGTTACCAATTCCTGCGGTCGTTCCGCTATTGGCGGCGCATTCTGCAACGGCAACCTTTGCTGGTCCCATCATTTGGAATGCCTCGGAGGATTTAGCACGGTTTAGATAGTTGGCATAGGAGGGAATAGCTATTGCCGCGAGGACGCCAATAATTGCAACCGCAATCATTAATTCAATAATCGTAAAACCATGATGCTTTTTCATTGAATTTGCTCCGATTGATGTTGTAAATATGAATGCCCGGTAACTACGACAATAAATTTATTGAAGTCAGTTTTTATTTATAGTCAAAATTAAATTAAAATTGCCAGCGTACTGCCGGCAATTTTATTATTAAGTAATATAGTATCTATATACTAAATTGACTACTGCTTATGAACAATTTGCTGAAGATGGAGTCATAGACTTATCTAACTGACTACTATTTTTGGTAATACCACATGTCCAGTTTACTGCCCCTGAAGACGCTGCGGTTGGTGTTAACACAATAGCACCACCATCCAAAGCAGTACCGGCAGAAGCAAAAGTAAATGTGATTACACCAGCAGTTACAGCAACCGCTCCATAAGCACCAGACTGTACTGCAGGAACGCCACTGGCTCCAGCATTACAGGCTGCCGCAGAGCCATTATTTTGTACACACTCAGCAATCCCTGTTTGGAATGGTCCAGCCATTTGGAATGCTTCAGAAACTTTAGCACGATTTAAATAATTTGAATAAGCTGGAATCGCAATTGCTGCTAACACCCCGATGATCGCCACTGCAATCATCAACTCAATAATTGTGAAACCTTTATTTGTTGTTTTCATGATAAGAACCCTTTATATAAGAAGAAAAATTTAAGCAAAACATAAACTACAGTTTTAGCTCTTCTACCGATATTGTACAAATTTATCATCAATTTGTATAGGGGGTTAGATGGTGTCGTCAATTAACTGAATGTTTGATAAAATACGGTGAATTAATTTTAACCGGAATCAAAAATGTCAAAGTTACAACACCGTCATGATATATCAGATAAATTGTGGGACAAAATAGAACCATTGCTATCAGGAACAAAAGGTAAAGTAGGAAGAAATGGTGATGACAACCGCAGGTTTATCAATGCTGTGATGTGGATCCTGCGAACCGGTGCACCATGGCGTGATTTACCTAAGAGCTATGGAGACTGGAAAAATACTCACCGCCGGTTTTGCCGTTGGCGAGATCGTGGAGCGTGGGAGGACATCCTTAACGAGATGATTGAGGAACCGGATTTTGAATGGTTGATGATAGACGCAAGTCATGTAAAGGTGCATCAACATGCAGCTGGTGCTATTGGTGGAAATGAAGCCATGGGTCGCACAAAAGGGGGCTCAATACAAAGATACATCTGGCCGTGGATGCGCATGGTATGCCGGTCAGAGTTATTGTTACAGAAGGTACCACAGCTGATTGCACAAAGGCTGAAGAGTTAATTGCAGGCTTTGATGCAGATTACTTATTGGCGGATAGAGGATATGATAGTAATGAAATTATAGACTCTGCAAATGAACTTGGCATGGAATCAGTGATACCTCCGAAGAAGAATCGCAAGATTTTACGTAAATATGATAGGGAGTTATACAAATTAAGGCATCTTGTGGAAAATGCTTTTCTGGACTTAAAAGAGTGGCGCGGAATAGCTACTAGATATGCAAAAAGAGCATCATCATATTTAGCAGCAGTACAAATCAGATGTATTTTTTTGTGGAGCAAGCTAATTTGACGACACTATCTAGAAGAACAAGAAACTCATTTTCGTATTTAAAATTACCATTCTTATTTAATTTATTCATATAATAAACCAATTTATTTCTAAACCGACTGTCCTTTAATGATAAATAATCAATTGATTTTTTTACTGCATTTAATTGTATGTTGGGGAATTGTTGAGTAATAATTTTCTTAATTTCTTCTATCCTGGCATCTGAGTTGCTATCAAAAGTATAAAATTTTATGTTTACTTTCTCAACCTCAGGATTATTCTGCAAAAAACTTTTAATATTTGCAGCTACTATTTCCGAAGTTCTTTCAGCAGTAGCATTAGAGCCCACCCCCAAGGAATACAAACTAGGATTAATTTTTTTTGATTCGGTATTATTTACTTGAGCCTTTTTTAAAGAATCTCCATTATGAAAATATAATTTAATTATATTAGAGCAGTTGGTTGTAGTTTTCTCATCATTGAGAGCTTGTTTTTTGTAAATAGATTTATAACCACCTTGATTTGTTATTGCAGATAGCATCAACTCACCTTTCTAAATTTATTTTAATTTCCTTAGCTAAAAACCAGCTAATTAAATGATATTTGATTTTGCAGAATAACGTAGAATGAATTTTATATGATTTAATATTCCATACAATATCTGCATTTTTTGCAGATAAATTCCATTTTAAATGTATATTTAGCCACTTAATCGTTTGGTGCGGTGCAGCAGAGTTTTTAATAAAGAGACAACACAGGCAAACCATAACACCGCATCAAATAAATAATCCCATAGATTATTGGAGGCTTGCAATCTTGCTACAAAAGCAAACAGCGCGATTAACCAAATATAAGAAAACCGCCGTGCATATTGCCACAAATACAGTTGCAACATAAAAAATGCGCCAATCGCCCAAGGGTTATCCAAAAAATATCCATAATGGTAAATATCCAGCTCAAGAAAACCAAAATAACCAAGATAAAGAATTATCCCCAATATGCAGATAATAAATTGCGCCGGAAAATTTAATATTGAATCGATTCTTCGCGATAAACTTTTCTGAGTAAGCAACGTTAACCATAAAATAATCATGGTGCTAATACTTAGCGTCCCCAATTGTCCGAGTAAGATTTCAGCAATCGTACAACCTTTAAAAACTGGCACAAATTCGCTCAAGCTAAAGATAATGACAAATAATCCGTACTGGCTGGTTAGTGATTTGGATTTTAGGTGAAAAACATTCACGATTGATAAATAAATTAGCACGCCATAACTGCATAAAACTAAATCTTTCATGGAACAACACTTTCAAACAACCATTCTTTATTAAATTGGGCATACTTAATTACATGCGGAGAACCTTTGATATACCAGGTATAAACAAGATTAATCATCCCGTCATGATTAATCACTGTAGGATATGAGAATTCAGCATAATCAGATCCGGTATAACTTTCAATTATTTTTTGCGGTTGCCAATTTAAACCATCATGTGAAATGGCTATGACAAGTGTACTACGTGCTTTTACATTATAAGCCATCATTAATGCCCCGGATTCAATACGATTCACGGCAAGCGACGAGTCATAGCTATTTAAATTAGTCGCAATCAGATTCCCCCAATGTATTCCACCATCATGAGTTTCTAAACGGTATAGTTTTCGATTTATCCGCCCATTATTCCGCATATAAGCATAAGCCGTTGAAGCTGTTACCGCAACAAGCGTGGGTTGTAAAAGTGAATTAAAACTACTAATCTTGCGCTGTTCGATAAATTCACCACGCGCATTAAATCTAAGAATCTCCGGATAAGTACGAATAAACTCGTGATAGACTGGCAAATAGAACCCGCCATCCGACAATTCAATTGGCGTAGATCGAGCTAAGGTACTAATGTTAATAAATGGACTGGTAATCAGTTTTTCTGCTTTACCCCAAGTGACTCCATAATCTAAAGATTTTAGATGGTTAATACTTGCCCCACCCCACCCACCGATACTGACCGACACCACAAATAAATGCAATACACCATCCCGAGCCAGATAAACAACAGGATTACCAAGTTTACTTACATAAGCGCCCAAATCATGCATAAGACTATAATTGGATAGGATCGGACGAGCCAACGACCAACCATGGCTAGTAAATTCAGATTGCCAGATTTTGACATCCGGACTCCCCTCACGGCTGCCGCCAAACCAAAAAGCTAATAATCCTCCATTTGGTAATGCGGTAATGGTCGCACTATGAGAAAATTGCAAAAAAGAAGGTTGCGGAATAACTTGGCTTCTAAAAATAGGCTTACCCGACAGTGTTTTTATATTGGTAATTTGAAATTGCGGCTGATCTATACTCCGATGAGCTAAAAACAAACCGACCACCAAGCAAGCGATAAAAATTACCAGCTTCACCATCATACCCTTCATGCTACTATCATCTAATTTAACTTACTCATTGTCTGATTATATGATTTTAGATAAAAAATAATTAGAAAGCTCACCGATGAAAAAGCGATCAGCAAAGTCATCGCGCTTTGATACCCCACCAAAAAGGAATGAGTGGTTTGATATTTGAAATAGTAAACAGCTAATCCGCCAGCCAAGCCAACAACCCCGCCGATATTATGCAGCGTCCATGAGGCTCCCATTGCTAGCGCGCTATCGCTTGCCGGTGTAGCCGACAACGCTAGTACCGTCGAGGGACTTAAAATACAAGCCCAGCCTATCCCCATACAGATAAACGCTAATATAATATACCAGAGTGGACTATCCAGACTAAATTGCGCTTGCAAAAATGCCGAAATCAAGAAACAAATAAATCCCCAAAGCAACGGTTTAATCGCGCCATTCTTATCAATATAACGACCAACCAGTGGGGAACTTACCGCAATTGTAGCCGTGATAGGTAATAACATTAGCCCTACTGCATAATCACTATATCCCTTAATATCGTGTAAATAGAGTGGAATCAAAAAGAATGCGATACAATAAAAAAAAGCCAGACTAAATGTTGCAATTATACTGATAACAAAATCTCTATTGGTGAAGAGGGAAAACTTTATTATTGGCTCAGAGGTTCTTTTTTCAACAATATGAAACAGGACTAATAACGCAATTGCCGTAAAAGACATAAATAATGTTTTGGGAGAATACCAGCCCCAATTATTAGCCTGATTTAGGGTAAAAAACAAAAGGCACAATCCAATAACTAATATTACTGCACCGATAAAATCAATGTTATTCTTATTGACTTTATTCCGCGATTCAGAAACATGTGGAAGGCAAATAATCAAACTCAGTAAAATCAGAGGAATATTGATAAAAAATACATAATGCCAGCTAAGTGCTCCGATAATCATACCGCCGATGACAGGTCCAATCGCAAGACCCAAGGCATTAACGCCGAATAAAATCCCCATTGCTTTTCCCTTTTCGCTAATTGGGAAAGCTTCAGATATTATCGCACCAGTCGCGGTATATAAGATTGTACATGAAACGCCCTGCAAAAAACGCCAGAAGATTAGCTGATAAATAGTGGTGGATAATCCAGCAAACAGTGAAGCTATTGCAAATATTCCCATTCCAAGATACAAAACTAGCCTTCTACCGTAAATGTCCGCCACTTTTCCGGCGACAACCATAAATGCAGATAGCGCCAAAATAAAAATATTGATCACCCACTGTAATTCACCAATACTGGCATTCAGTCCCGCCTGGATCGCCGGTAGTGCTGTATTTACAATTGTAAAATCAATGCAGCCGATGAAGCTGGCAATACTGATTCCGGTTAGAATAAAATACTTATTTTTTGTCTCGATGTGGCTCATGGCATATTTTCCTCACTCTAACTTAATAGCTAAATATTCATTAAAAATATTTTAATTGCTCGCTGATAAATATTCCCCGGCTT
>CAZATM010000099.1:0-9601 GCA_964488065.1 uncultured Neisseria sp. | reverse complement strand
TTTAACGCTAAGTTAATGATTTTTCCTCATGGCACGCTGATTCTACACTCGCTTTTCAGCGCGCAAAATCGTCAAACTCAATAATTTAGCGCTAAAATATAGATGGTATGTAATATCAGTTAAAAGTTATTTTATGGTTTCCTGCCATTTTTTACGCACCAAATGCGCTGCCATTTTCGGTTGGCGCTCGCGGGTAAATAAGCCTTTTTTGTTGCCGCCGGCACGGATATGATGTTGGGCAGTACGAAAATCGGCAAAATTCCAGATGTGTTCACCCGCGACAAAGTCCAGGCTGCGGAAAGCTTCAATTAATTCAATTAATAATTCGCTTTGGTATTCTTCACTCCACATTTCTGCCGGTAAGGCATGATAACCGGGCAGGGTATCGGCGCCAAATTCGGTCACAATTAATGGGCCGGCAAATTTTTCATGAATCGCGCTTAAATGTTCGCGGGCAAATTTAACTGCTTCGGGAATATTTCCCGGGAGCAGATACCAACCGGGATAGGTGTTGATCGAAACTACATCAAACCATTGCAGCGCATGACAATCCGGTGCCCAGCAACTGACCAAGGTGTTCGGGCGGGTTTTATCCAGCTTTTTGGTCAATTCCGCCAACGGTTTAAAATAATCGCGACTGCTCTCTTGGTGTGAGCGCGGTTCATTGGCAACCGACCACATTATTACTGATGGGTGATTATAATCCCGCGCGATGAGTTCTTCGAGCATGGTCATATGCGTTTGTAAAGTTTTTCCAGTTGCCTGATCGGTATTGAGACTCACCGCCGGAGTTTCCGAGATGACCAAAATTCCGTATTCATCGGCTAAATCCAGCAATTCTTCGGCATACGGGTAATGCGAAGTGCGGAATGAATTGGCATTGATCCATTGCATCAGTTCAAAGTCGCGGACATTGACTGCATTATTGTTTCCTTTGCCAGAAATAAAGAAATCTTCATGCTTCCCAAAGCCTTGCAGATAAATTTGGTGCTTATTGAGCAATAATTGATTACCTCTAACAGCGATTTCACGGATGCCCAGACGTGAATGGTAATGATCAATTAATTGTTTTACCCGCGAAGAATGACTATTATCGTTCATTTGATTGTCATAGAGGCACAATTCAAACGGATATAAATTCCCGCAACCAATATCCCATAATCGTGGATTTTCAATATTTACGTTAAAAGAAAAAGCTTCATTATCAATGAAAATTTGATAATCTTCATCGTTTAACTTTAAGCTAATGCTATCAGCGTTGCCATGGATTTTGCCATAAATTTTTACCGTCGCCGCTGTGTCACTGATTAGATGGGTTTCAACTTTAACTTCGTCAATTCGTGATTTGGGCAAGTAGCACAAATGGACTGAACGCTGGATTCCAGCATACGGAAAGAAATCAAAGGGCACTCGTGGCAGTTGGCTATTAAATATCCAGTTATCACCCTCCAGACTGAGATTGCCCTGCGGAATGGTTTCGTTTGATAACTGATTATCTAAGCGAACGGTTAATATATTTTCGCCAGTCCAATTAATTGCCGTAGTAATATCGGCAGTAAACGGCAAATAGCCACCCTCGTGACGCGTAATTAATTGGCCATTACAATAGACTTCGGAACGATAACTAGCACCGGCAAAATAAATTACCACCGTATCATGGCGATGGGCATTATCGACATAAAATTTCTTTTGATACCACATCCCGTCGCTATGTAACCGTTCACGATCACTGACAAATAAATCATTAACGCTGGATGGAACCGGCACGCTTTTTTGTGGCACAAAGCCGTTACGGTAATTTTCCGACGCCCCGGTTTCAAAGGCAAAATCCCATAATCCATCCAATAAGTGCCCCTGACGACATGCCGTCGTAAGTGGTCGTAACATTTTAATTCTCCATTCCGGTGGTAGCGCTGATATGAGCAGCATTCAGATGACGTTGATGTAATTCGGCAACAATTTCATTACAACGCTTATCGGTTAGTTCGTACCATAGCCAGATAATTAAAGCCGCAACTGTGATGGTAATCGCCGGATAGAGCAATAACAATCCTTTAATCCCGAGCAGGGCATGATGTGACTGGATTGCATTTGGGATATAGCCGATTAAAGTCAAGCCCAAACCGGCGGTAAAACCGGAAATTGATTGAGCCAATTTGCGCGAGAAACTAAACGCGGCATAAGTAACCCCAGCTGCGCGTTTACCGGTTTTCCATTCGCCAAAATCAATAATGTCGGAAATTAACGCCCAAACGATGCCATTGGGGATACTGATTGCGACAAAAGCAATGGTTGCCAAAATAGTAAAGCTAATTGGCGAAGACGGAGTGAAAAAATTAATTAAATCGGCGATGATGCTGATAGCAAAACCCAGTAACATGGTATTTTTTTTACCGAACATTTTTACCAATTTGGGAATAGCGGTGATTGAAACTACCGAACTACCGATAATGATAAAGTTAATTATTGCCATTAAACCAAGATTGCCCAAGTTGTACTGGCAGAAATAGACCAGCATAGCGATTTTGATATTATAAGCCGAAATGGTAAATAGCGACATTAATATCAAAATTCCTAGTGGCTTATTCTGCAGCAACGCGGCTTTTAGATCGCGGAAATGGATTTTTTCATTGGCCTGTGGCTGGATATATTCACGAGTATTGCGATAGCAATATAAATGCGACATGACTCCCACTATCGCCATTGCCGCGGCGGCAATTGGAAAACCCAGCTTGGTATTGGAAAACAGCATCACAATCGGCATAAAAATTACGCCGGTAATTAATAATGCCAACAATGAACCGGCTTGCCGGAAAGAGGCTAGTTGGGTTCGGTCATTGACATCCTGAGTCATCGCCGCTGCTAATGAGCCGTAGGGGATATTAACCATCGAGTACCAGAAACCCCAAATCATATAGCTGGCATAGGCATAAATTAGTTTTCCCTGTGTCGAAATTTCCGGTGCAACAAAGGTAATTACCGTTAATAATGCCAATACTACTGCCGAGAACATCATTACCGGGCGGTATTTTCCGGCGCGACTGGCTTTGCGTTTATCAACATATGAACCAGCCAAAACATCCATGAAGGCATCGAATATCTTACTGAACAGAAAAATACCACCGGCGGCGGCGCCACCGATTCCGCAGACATCGGTGTAAAATTTAAGCAGATACGCCTGACCCAGATCAAAGGTAAAGCCATTGCCTAAGTCACCGACTCCATAAGCGATTTTTTCTTTGAGAGTTAGTTTACGTTTCATCACATTCCAATCAAATCAAAATGGGCAAAGCTGACAATAATCTGACAGTTTTCACGAGGGAATTGGGTTTTAATTTCGACTGCACCGCGGCTATTGCTGTAATACCATCCTTCAGTACAATCATTGAATTTATCGCGATGGAGGAATTGAGCAATTTTATGACCGCCGATACTAATCCAAAATGGTCCTTTATGCGGATTAATTACCGTTAGTTCCAGTGTCTCAGTAGTTGCCGCCAACTTACCGTCATGCTTGAAATCAATAATTACTTGTTGTTGCTGATTGGTAACCGTAATCAATGTTTTAGCATAATAACCCTGGCGATACTGTTCGCTTACGCCATCATCCTGATAGAGGGTAAACGAGTTACTTTGTCCGCCGATTAGCAATTTTAAATGTTTAAAAGTGCCGCTGGACAGACGATAGTTATTTTCGCTAAGTGCTATAATTGCATTATCACGGATAAATAACGGAATCGAACTTAGCTCAACCGGAACAGTTATGGTTTGTCCACCGGCATATTCTTTGAAATTGAAAAAATCATACCACTTATTACCATCTGGTAAGTAAATTTCACGGGAGATTGCCGCTGGTTCAACGATATTGGCAACTAGCAAGGAATTACCGAGCATGAAATCAATTCCCTGATTATAGGTGTGGCGGTCATGCTGAAATTCGTAAAATGTCGGGCGCATAATTGGCGTGCCGTGGGTATTGGCTTGATGAAGCAAGGAATAAAAATACGGCATCAACCGGTAGCGCAAGCGAATTGCCTCACGAATCAGCGGCGTATGTTCGCCATACATCCATGGTTCAGTGACGGTATTATCAGTGTTGCAGGAATGAATTGAGAACCGCGGTTGGAAAATACCATTTTGCACCCAGCGAACAAATAATTCGGCATCCGGATGCGGTCCCCAAAAACCGCCAATGTCGCAGCCATTATTGGCAACTCCAGATAATCCCATCCCCAGAATCGTGGCGATATTAAATTTTAACGTCTTCCACGAGGTGTAATTATCTCCTGCCCAAGTTTGTGAATAACGCTGGATGCCGGCAAACCCGCCGCGATTAACTGAATACGGACGCACCTCGGGATTATATTCGAGCATCGCCCGATAGCCGGTCATGGCCATCAAATTTGGTTGGATGGATTTTAGTTGTGCCAATTTGGCAGTTGTGCCATCAAAATCGCACTCGATATCGCGGTCGGTTAATGAATCATATTCGCAATTATCATTCCATAGCGAAGTAACGCCGTAATTGAATAATGAATTTCGTAAATAATCGCGCCAAGTTGTGCGCGCAGCTGGTTTTGTAAAATCAACAAATGAGCCGATACCGCCCCACCAATAATCGCAATAAGGTTTGGCAGCTGGCGAATTTTGCCCAATAAAAATCCCATTGGCTGCCATTGCCGGATAATTGGGATTGGTTAATAATACGCCCGGTTTGATATTGGGGGTGGTTGGCGCACCATTGGCGACCATTTGCCGGAAAAACTCTGCCGGATCACTGAATTTTTGCCGATTCCAGGTGAAAAGCTGGCGTTTATTAGTACTATCAACAGTATAACCGGATGAAAGATGGAAGTTATCTATCGGAATTTGTTCTTCGCGACATTTTTTGACAAAATTAATAATTTCGGCATCGCAATTTTCCGGCAGTTCAACATAATACATGGTTGAACCGAGGTAGCCCAATGAGTAAATCGGTTGAAAGGCGGTTTTGCCGGTAAGAGTGGTATAATTTTCTACCACTTGGGCAATACTTGGTCCGTTGCAAATAAACAGATCAATATCACCGCCATCGGCACAAAAGTAGCTATAGTGGTGATGATAATTACTATGTTCTACCGCCATATCAAAAACTGATTCATAGGTATTGTGATAAAAATAGCCAACCGCATGCTGGGTTTGCGCGTTTAAACGGATATAAAATGGGATATGTTTATATAATGGATCGCTGTGTTCGGCATCGTAGCCCAAAGTATCTTTGGCATTTTGTACCAACCGCCGCCGTAATTTATTGATATTACCGGTTTTTTCGCCAAAACCATAAAAATAGTCCTGCTCAATGTCACACTCGCTATAGTGATAGACCCGCCCAATCTGGTCACAGACATAGGGACGGGATTTTAAATCCGAATGCACTAGCTCACCGGCAGCATTGAAAATTTGAATATAAAATGGCTGTTTATTGACAATAATCTTCAGATTAGCGGTAGTGATGATTAATTCGCCATTAGTTTCATTTATTTGTGGCGTAAGCGCAGTCAGCCGTTGCCGTTCGCTGCCAATTACCTCATCCAGTCGGTCTTGCCACGCAGTAGTGGTTAATACATAGGATTCTTCGGGAAATTCGCCGCTAAATGAGGTGCGCAACCGAATAATATCATCCGTCATCAGATAAATTTTACAGGCTGAATTATCACAGTTTAAAAGCAAACTATTATCGGGTAATAGTTGCCAGTTTAATAGTTGTTTAGTTATTTTCATTGGTTAATCCTCAGTTTGGTGTTTATATTTCAAAGGTGCGAATTGCCAACTCCATCCCTTTCAATTCGGCGATCCCTTTCATCCGCCCAATACAGGAGTAGCCAGGGTTGGATTTTTTGTGTAAATCATCAAGCATTTGATGTCCGTGATCCGGACGAATGATAATCTGTTGTCCGCTGGCTTTTTCAACATCCAATACTGCTTTCACCAATCGTGCCAGATTGGTACTGCCGGCGATATGTTTATCCTCATAGAAACTACCGTCAGCTTCGCGTTTTACGCTGCGTAAATGTACAAACGGGATTCGCTCGCCCCAGGTACGAATATATTTTTCAATATCATTGTGCGCACCAGCACCGAGTGAACCGGCACAAATATTTACACCGCAATGTTTGCTGGTAAATTTGTCCATTAGGCTGGCAATATCGTTTTCGCAACTAAGTATCCGTGGCAGACCAAACATTGGACGCGGTGGATCATCGGGATGAATCGCCAGAGTAATTCCGCATTCAATGGCAACCGGCAAAACTTGTTCCAGAAAGTAAAATAAATTACTGCGTAATTGGTCGGCATCAATATTGCGATATTCATTTAAAGCGGCGCGAAATTCTTCAATAGTGAAACTTTCTTCAGCACCGGGAAGTCCGGCGATGATATTGCGGGTCAGGCGGGCTTTGTTTTCTTCATCGAGCTTCTCAAAAGTCCGGCGGGCATTGGCTAACTGCTCGGAAGTGTATTCCAGCTCGGCATTTTCACGTTTGAGGATATGCAAGTCAAAAGCGGCAAATTCGTTGAAGTCAAAGCGGAGTGCCCGCGCACCATTAGGCAAGCGATAGGCTAAATCGGTACGTGTCCAGTCGATGATCGGCATGAAATTGTAGATTACGATTTTAATACCGCAGGCCGCTAAATTCCGGAGTGATTGTTGGTAATTGGCAATATGTTGCTGATAGTTCCCGCTGCGTTTTTTGATTTCTTCATGCACCGGCACGCTTTCAACAATGCTCCACACCAGATTACTGGGTTCGTCGTTTAAACTGTCCCATGCCACTTGCTGTTGGCGTTTTTTGATTTCTGCCACACTCCAAACTTCGCCATTGGGGATATGGTGCAATGCCGAGACAATATCGCTAACTCCACATTGCCGGATGTCGGCAATTGTAACTGGATCATTGGGACCAAACCAGCGCCATGAATATTTCATAATTAATCCTTCTAAAAGTGGTAAATTGCTTGATAACTAGCTGATGTTATCGTTAACGGTTAAATATGGGCGAATTATAACACGCAATAAAATTGTGGTTAAAGATTTTTATGCTGCATTGCAATGAAAAATGTTTGATTTTTAATTGGGGTGGTTGGTGGTGATGATTTAGAAATAATTTAAGAGCTTACTTTTTTGGTTTGCTGATGATTAGTTTAGATCAACCGCCATATTTAAGATTAAAGATTTCGACCTGTTATTGGAGGGCGCAAGTTTATTTTAGCAAATCCATAAATCAAAAACATCTTCGGTAATATCATGAATACCAACCGGCAAAAATTCTGCGGGCACCGCAATATCATAACCGAGTTTTAAGGACATGTCTTTTAACCCCTCGTTATCAGGAACATCAAAGAGAACCTTTAATTTTGCTAATTGCTTATTTACAGCGCTGGGGGAAATTTTGTGTCCAAACCGGGTAATCCAGGTTGAAACCTCGGTATAAGAATAATTTCTGGCATACAGATAGATAATCATTTGCTGGATTCTGGTCAATGGAACTTCTTTTAATCCGGTTGCCAAAGTCGAATATTGAACCCCATGAAATTTAGCGCCCAAGCTGGCTAATCGCGCAATTGTAAAGGGTTTGAAGTGGATATGCAAACATAGAAAATTACCATCTTGATCATAAACCGGAGTCTTATGGGTAACCGTAGCATCGACTAAATTTTCGTTGGCGTTAATTTCCAAAAATATCCGCCGCTGATTATGAGCGATAATTTCGCGATGATGCTTGTTAATCTGGCGAACAAATAGATGGTAGCGTGCCAGTTTAGGAATTTCAATTTTAGTAACAATTTTGCCACATAAAGTATCTGCCGACATTCCGGTTGCCCGACAAAAATCATCACTGGCAAATAAAATCTGATTATCTTTATCCAACAATAGGCAGCGAATTCCCAGACTTCTGCTGCTTAATTCAATACTTCTTATATATTCCTGAATATTACCATCAATAAAGCTGCGCTGTGGTTCACTATAATTTATTTTCATTGGCTGTTCCTTATCTATGGGCAATCGGAGCACACTAAGAATTGTACCAATTTTTCCCGCTTTAGGGTGTAAATTCTTACACCTTGGTGGCTAAATTTGAAATTTAATTGTCTCTGTTTATTGGCATAACATTATGATATATAACAATATATTTATTATTGCTTGTTGGATAGAACTGATGGAACTATTTGGAAAAATTTTATTTGCTTGTAATAACCTTTTTATTAGTGGTAACATGAATCCCTGATAAAAATATAATTATTTCTGTAGATTTTGTTCACTTAAAAAATAATAAAAGAGGATAGAAAATAATGTTGCCGCACGATGAATATTTACAAAAACTAGTTGATTCGTTTGAATTAATTAATGCCAATAAGTTGGTTTATCTGGTTGATTGTGAGTTCAAAGTAATTTACATGAGCCCGCTGATGCTTGATATTTTAAATAAATCACCATCAGATGTCGTCGGGAAATATTTTTTGGATGTTGCGCCGGTTCCGGAAAATAATGCACGAGAACTAGAGAAATCACTGCAGCAAATTTTAATTGATAAACAAAGTCGTAAATTTTTATCAATTAACTCACTGCGTCCCGGAGATGAAAACCGGGTTTTGGTCTGCATTCAAACACCGTATATTTTTGCCGATCAGGTGGTGGCAATCGGGCTACAGGGGAAGCAAATCGATATACCTCTCGATATCTATAGTATATTGATTAATTCTCAATTAGAACAATCAGCTTGTGAAGAAAATTTGGTTGATGCTGATCTAACCCATCGTGAACATGAAATTGCTTTTTTGCTATTGCATTGCAAAAACTCTCTGGAAATTGCTCATGTCCTGACCGTTGCAGAACAACATCCAATCAGCGAAAAAACCGTGCGCAATATAATTTCGCGGCAGCTATTCAAGAAATTTCAAGTAAGAGACCAAAAACAACTGATCAGTAAATTACGGGCGCTTAAATATCATAAAAAAATTCCAGACAATTTATTTAAGGATTTACATATTGATTTACAGACGCTGTGAAGTTTTTATTTATTGAATTTTGTTGATGTTTTTAGTAGTTTTATAAATAGTCGTAAAAAATTACGTGTACTCCGGAGTTATTTTCGGAGTTTTTGTTGCAGATTACAACATGCGAAGGGTGTAAATTTTTGCCACTTTACGCTCGTTTAACAATGGCTACTGCGCTGTTGTTAAGTGTTAATGGTCTGTATTGTATTAATAAATATGCGGTAACTTGGGTTAAATATTTAATGAGTGGGCGATTTCGCCTACATACAAATACCACTCTTTGCAGTTATAATCTAAGCTGTTTATAATCAACCACAATTTACCAAACAATAAACACAATCAGGAGTCAAAAATGAAAAAACTACTCATCACCTTACTAGCCGGTATGGCTGTTAGTGCCTATGCAGATAATGCCACTGTACCAGCCGCAGCTGATACTCTATCTCCAGTCTATATCAATCTGAATACCGGTTTTGCCACCTTTGCTAATTTACCCACCGGTTCATGGGCGGGTGCTTTAAATGTCGGCTATAATTTCAATCAGGCTCTGGCAATCGAAGTTGGCTAT
>CAZATM010000098.1:0-6183 GCA_964488065.1 uncultured Neisseria sp. | reverse complement strand
ACTTTGGTGCTAGACGAGTACGGGGAAAACGTGGACGTGGAGCTTATGGTAAAACAATTGTATTTGGTTTATTAAAGCGGGGTGGCAAAGTCTATACTGAAATAGTTCCTGATTGTAAAAAGACACTACAGGATACTGTTAGAGGTAAGGTGTCGGCTGAATCGGTAATCCACACAGATGGCTGGCGTGGTTATGATGGCTTAGTAGATATAGGCTATGATAAACACTTCCGTGTTAATCATGGTAACAATGAGTTTGCTAATAAACAAACTCATATTAACGGTATAGAGAGCTTTTGGTCATTTGCCAAAACTAGACTAGTAAAGTTTCATGGAATTTCTAAAAGTACATTTAACTTACATCTAAAAGAATGCGCGTTTAGGTTTAATTATCGAAATGATAATCTCTATGCTATAATACTAAAATTGGTTAGAAATAATCCGCTTTGATTGTCTAGCCCCTTATTAATTAGTCACATTACTTTAGGGGTAAATGTTGATTAGCTCCCAATATCCTGCTGTAACCCAATACTAGCAACGCTTTAGTGAAGTTCGTTGGATTTTACATGATATCTAAAGGAACCCCAAAAAGAACATGCCACCACCATCAAAATAGCAGCAATAACATAAGTCGCAACTGGGGTATACAAATAAATTATCCCTGACGCAGCAGGGATAATCGTATACAATAATGATTGAATACTTTGGTTAACTCCTTGCAATAACCCTTGTTGATGATCACCAACTGAGTGTGACAGCAAATTATTGTAACACGGGTCGAATAAACCTTCACCAATTGTAATAAACACAATTGCATACCACAATAAATTGGCAGCTTTGTAATGATAGCTCATTATAACAAATAAAAATCCTACGCTCATTAATAATAGCCCACTTAAACCAATATTTTTTTCAGTTAGTTTATTGAGTAATTTAGGAAACAAAATAGCGCGTGAAATGATATCGCATACGCCAATCAAACTAAATAATATACCAATCTGCGATGGATTCCACATAAAGATATTTTTAACAAATACTGCAATATTACTCTGATACAAACACAATCCTATAGCGAAAACCGATCCTAAAACAATTATGCGACGTGTGTTGCATTTGGCAAAAATTTCATTAAAATGAATAATGATATTAAATGACTGAAATGTAATTCGTTTCGTTCTTTTCTCTTTTTCGAGAGTCTCTGGTAAAATAAAATAGATAAAAATTGCAGTAAAAATTGAAACGGAGCCCGCAATAAAAAACGGCAATGATGGATATTTCATACCTAATAACCCACCGATTGCAGGACCTATCATAAATCCTAAACCGTTTGCAGCTCCTAAATAGCCGTAGAATTTTGCGCGTTGTTTTCCTGATGAACTATCAGCTATATATGCATACAATGCGCTAATATCTCCAGCAGAAATACCATCAATAATTCTACCAATGAATAATATCCACAACGCACCACCAACACCTAAAACAAAATAACCAACAGCCGTACATAATAAACTGAACAGTAAAATCGGTTTGCGCCCAAAATGATCGCTAAGCCCTCCCATTATTGGAGCCATAACAAATTTACAAGCTGCATAAATTGAAATCAAAACCCCTAAATAAAGTGCAATTTGGTTGTTTGGAACATACTTTCCGAGTAAAAAAGGGAAAAGTGGTATAACAATTGTTAACCCAACTGCATTAAGTACGGCAATGGCTAAAATTAACCACATTTTATTATTCATAAACAATTTCAACTCCATATTTAATTAACTGATGTTACGGCTGGATTTTCACTGAAATAGAAAGAGCACTTATTGGTTATTTACTTTTCTATTTATTTTCTACCTTCTAAAATAGTGGTGGGTGATGACCAATTTTGATCACAATCAATTGTTTGCCCAACAAATTTAGCATGGCTTTGTTTTATTTTACAGTCAGAATTAATGTATCCAGCCATAGTATTCATATTGGTATTTATCAATTCTAGAATACTGCAATCCCACATTATACTAGCTTAAAAAATGATGATGTGGTAAAAATGCTAAACGCAATCAAAGAGACCAATGAGTCATACCATCAGGATAATCAGGAGCATATTAAAGACTTTGCTAAAAGCCAAAATCCGATTTGTACGTTGGTTATGTGTTGTGATTCGCGGGCGCATAGTACTTCTTTTACCTACCGTCCGGAAAATAATTTCTTTATTGTTCGCAATATTGGTAACCAATATATTCTAAATCAAGGTTGTATTGAATATGGAGTTCGAGTTCTTTATACCCCGCTACTGGTTTTTTTGGGACATACCGCTTGCGGCGCAGTTAATGCTGCGTTAGATGACTACAGTAACTTGCATTCAAGCATTATTCGTGAAATCGATCATTTGGCTCTATCAGTGAAAAAAGCTGAAATAGATCCTAAGTCCAGCCATGAGCAAAAATGGCGCGATGCGGTGATTAATAATGTTAATCAGCAAGTTGGGTTGGCACTTAAAGATTTTGCGGATCTTCGCAATAATAAAACTCTCGCGGTTCTGGGTATGGTTTTGGATATTGATAATTCGCTTGGGCATGGGTATGGCAAAATTTCTGTGGTGAATCTCAATGGCGAAACCGACCCACAAAAACTTGCCGCTAACCAGTTTATCCGGCAATTCTTTAATGTTGACTAATTCTAATCGGTAGTTTATTGATATTGGCTAAATAAGAAGTTTGAATTATTTGACTAAATAGCTTTTGAACATCTGCGAAAGGAACTTAATATGTTAATCGGTAATAATCTCAGCCTGTTTCGGATTTTGAAAATAACCTGGAAAATTGATTTATTGATGATCGTCTTTTGTTCAATTACTTTTTTGATCGATAAATATGTTTTTGTTTCACTCAAATTACCAATAGCATTTCCAGCATTGATGGGTACCGCGATTGCATTCTTCATTGGTTTTAACAATAATCAAGCATATAACCGCTGGTGGGAGGCACGAATTATCTGGGGTGGAATTGTAAATGACTCACGCTCTTTGGCTCGGAGTTTGAAGGCTTATAGTCTTGATAAAGAAGCTGTGCAGCGAATGGTTTATCGGCATATCGGTTTTTTGTATGCACTTACTGCTTTATTACGCAGATTTAAAGACGATACGACTTACCGTAACTATATTCCCAACTCTGATTTAGCCAAATTACAAGCGGTTTCGCATATTCCCAATGGTTTATTGGCAATTCAGTCTCAAGAGTTAAAGACTTTGCTGGAAAATAAGAGCATTAATGATTTTGAGTTTATGTGCATTAATTCACTACTGGTAAATTTATGTGATGGAATGGGTAAATCTGAACGAATAAATAATACGGTATTTCCAATTAACTACCTATTTTTTACCAAGCTGTTTATTTGGTTATTTATTGCCTTAATTACCATGTCAACCAATAGCGAGGTTGGATGGTATTCGGTAATTCTAGGGTGGATAATGGGGTTTGTCTTCAATACGATTAATCTTAATGGGTTAAATTTAATGAATCCGTTTGAATATCACTCTTCGGGTGTTCCCATTTCAAGTATTACCCGCAATATTGAGATAAATCTTCTTGAAGAAATCGGTGCTGAAAATATTCCACAACCATTGCAGCCGATAAAGGGTGAATACATACTTTGATGTACTGATGAGTGTATAGTTAATGACTGACACATTTGGCTGAATCAATTTATGGTAATTTTTGTCGTCGTCTGCGGAGTTAACGTGGGGTGTGGTAAAATCGCGAATTACTTGCATTGAAATGATGGGATTATTTGGGAATGATTTTTGATAAACACTTTGATGTGATTGTGGTTGGTGGCGGACATGCCGGAACCGAAGCGGCATTAGCCAGCAGCCGGATGGGATTGGCAACGTTGTTATTGACGCACAATATCGAAACTTTGGGGCAAATGTCGTGTAATCCGTCGATTGGTGGAATTGGCAAGGGACATCTAGTTCGTGAAGTAGATGCTCTTGGTGGAATTATGGCGCGGGCAGCTGATCATGGTGGAATCCAGTTTCGGACTTTAAATAGCAGCAAAGGTCCGGCAGTGCGCGCAACTCGTGCACAGGCTGATCGTCTGCTGTATAAAGCCTATGTTCGTTATACGCTTGAAAATCAACCGAATCTAACCTTGTTTCAGCAGGCTGTTGATGATATTTTGATTGAACAGGATCGCGTTACCGGCGTGATGACTCAAGGTGGGATTGTTTTTAAAACCAGCAGCGTGGTATTAACCTCGGGAACCTTTTTGGGCGGACGAATTCATATTGGACTGCAAAATTATTCCGGCGGACGTGCCGGTGACCCAGCGGCGATTCGCTTATCCGAGCGCTTACGCGACTATGAGTTGCCGGTCGGACGTTTAAAAACCGGTACGCCACCCCGAATTGATGGACGAACCATTGATTTTTCAGTGCTGGAAGAGCAGCCCGGCGATACACCATTACCGGTTTTTTCATTTATCGGCAAGGTGAGTGATCATCCACAGCAAGTTCCGTGCTGGATCACCCATACCAATGCCCGTACTCACGAAATCATACGCTCTGGTTTTGACCGTTCACCGATGTTTACTGGTGTAATAGAGGGAGTCGGCCCGCGTTATTGTCCATCAATTGAAGATAAAGTAAATCGCTTTGCCGATAAAGATTCGCATCAAATATTTCTTGAACCAGAAGGTTTAACAACCCATGAATATTATCCGAATGGAATTTCGACTTCTTTGCCGTTTGATATTCAGGTAGGACTGGTTCATTCGATGAAGGGGCTGGAAAACGCCCATATTCTGCGTCCGGGTTATGCGATTGAATATGATTACTTTAATCCAACCTATCTAAAATCATCATTGGAATCCAAACGGGTTAATGGTTTGTTTTTTGCCGGACAAATCAACGGAACAACCGGCTATGAAGAAGCTGCGGCACAAGGATTATTGGCCGGTATCAATGCCGGTTTATTGGTACAGGGAAAGGATAGCTGGTGTCCTCGGCGTAATCAGGCATATTTGGGCGTATTGGTGGATGATCTGATTACCAAAGGTGTTACTGAACCGTATCGGATGTTTACCTCACGTGCTGAATATCGGTTACAATTACGTGAAGACAATGCCGATTTGCGTTTGACTGAAATTGGTCGCGAACTGGGTGTAATCGACGATGTTCGTTGGGAGGCTTTCTGTCGCAAACGCGATGGAGTTTTTGGCGAAATTGAGCGCCTGAAAAAGATTTTTGTTTATCCTGAAAATATCAATTCTACTCCCGCTGAGGCGCTGTTTGGACGTCCATTGGAACGCGAGTATTCTCTGCATGATGTTTTGAAACGTCCGGAATTTAAATACAATGATTTAGGACAATTACCTAATTTTGGTGAATCATTGACTGATGATGCAGTGGCACAAGAGCAGGTTGAAATTCAGATAAAATATGCTGGGTATATTGCCAGACAGCAGGATGAGGTAGGCAAGCAGGCATTTTTGGACGATATTCGCTTGCCGCATAATATTGATTATCGTCAAATTAGCGGGTTGTCAGCAGAAGTAATCCAGAAATTAACTAAATTTGCTCCAGAGACGCTGGGGCAGGCAGCCCGGATTTCTGGAATAACCCCAGCGGCTGTTTCATTATTGCATATATATTCCAAAAAAGGATTTCCGCGCCATGATTAAAGATCACGTTAAACAACGCCGTAAACATATTCGCGAGGTACTGGTCTATGGGATGGTTGGGGTTGCAGCCTTAGTCGTACAAGATATTTTATACTGGATTTGCCATCATTTTTTCCATGTATTTCCATCGGTATCAATGATTATTGGTTCTTTGGCTGGCATGGTGATTGCTTATATCGGACACGTTAAATACACCTTCAAAAAACATCGTTATTCCAAACGTGAATTTGTCAAATTTTTGGTAACCTCGATGATCGGAATGGCAATTAATGTTGGCGGTGTGCGTTTTATTACCAAGGTATTATTGTTGACACCAGACTGGGGTTTACTGCCAACCTTTATCGCGCCGTTTGTGACATTTTTGATCAGCAAGTTTTGGGCGTTCCGCTAATTGTAATTGGTATTACTTGTAAAATCTCTCTGTAAAACAGAGAGATTTTTTGTTAATTGCCTAAAACTATTTATTTGTCCTTAAGGATAGTAATTTTTAGTTGGTTATAGTTGATAAATATTA
>CAZATM010000097.1:0-20472 GCA_964488065.1 uncultured Neisseria sp. | reverse complement strand
GACAACTCTAGCCAATCGCTTAGCCGCGCAACAAGCCGCAATTGGCGTTTTAAACGCTCAGATTGAAGAGCAACAACAATTGGTTGCCAGTCTTAAAGCCCGCCGTGATAATGCCAAAGTCAATCTGGATTTAACCATCGTTCGCGCACCCAGCGATGGGATTATTGATAATCTGTACATTGCTCCCAATACTCCGATTAAAATTCATGAGCCGGTATTTTCGTTCATTGATACCACCCATTACTATATTCAGGCGAATTTCAATGAAACCGACTTACGTAATGTGCGAGTCGGCGATAAAGTCTATATCATGTTACGGATGTATTATTTCGATAAAATCTTCCATGGCGTGATCGTCAATAATCTATGGGCGGCAGAACGACAAGTAACCGCCAGTAAGAGCCAACTGCAAAAAGTCAATAATGAAAACGAGTGGCTGCTACTACCGCAACGTTTTCCGTTGCAAATTAAAATCCTGGATCCGGACCCTAATTATCCATTGAACCCCGGAGCAAGCGCCTATGTTTATATCAAAACTAAATAACACCGCCACATCCATTTGCGGTTTGGCTCTCAATGGAAAGCGTATATGTCGATAGTTAAACAACTGCACAATCAATTACGTAAATATGATCCTTATGGTGAGCACCTGGTCAATGGGCTTAAAGCCATATTCATTTTGGAATTATTATTTTTGTTTAATTACGTCTATACGGTTACCAATCCATTTTTCTACTTCTTCTTCGTGCCGATGAGCGCTTTTGCTGCCGAAATTGCCGGAAAAACACTGCAACAAAAATATATATTCCTATTTTTTACCATAATGGGGAGTACCCTTGCGATATTCTTATTTGGCGTTTTCTCTACTTATAAAACGTTCTTCGTCTTTTTTATTTTTGCCTACTCGCTGTTGATTTATTTCACAGCAATTTACAAACTTCACAATATGTCTGTTCCGGCACCACTGATTTTAAGTATTGCAATTTACTCTCTGATTTATAATAACAGCAATAGTAATTTCTATATTGCATTAAATCATGCCCTACAATCAATAACCGCAATGCTGATCATGTTTGCCGGATTAATATTATTTCCCAAAAAATATTATTTAACGATTTGGTATCGTGCGTTCAGTAGCGTTCTAAGTGAAATACAATCCGCAGTAGATAAAATCACCAACCAACAAATGACTACCATGCCAATTATTTCCGGCACATTAATTATGGAACAATATGCGAATATGCTCTCGCGGCGGATGAGCCATTTTAGTGTTTTAAAAATAACTCTGATAACTTTTGAGCTAATTACTCAGTTAGCAGCTTGGACAATTTGTCCTGAAAATATAAAAATTACTCACCAACAATTATTTGCCAGCCATTTGCAGCGCTTTACTGCAGCGGTCAAACTAAAGCACCCACTAACAATTCAAAAAGCTGACTTTCCTGATTTTTACGCCTTGCAAGCCCTATATAAACTAATTCTAAGCTGGAATTATCTATGCCACAAATTATAAAACTCCCCTATTTAAATTATCAAGCCTGGCGGGCGCTGCGCATCGCAACGGTATTTACTTTTACCATTACTCTAGAGGGGTATATGAAAATACCTCATGCCAGCTGGACCGCCTTTGCGGTAATCATGATTTATGCCGGCTTTGATAATGGCACGACTCTTTTTCGCGCATTTCATCGTTTTTGGGGTGTTCTACTAGGTTTATTAAGTGGCTATCTACTGTGGTTGATTGGGCACTTAGACTACCGCAGTTTATTTTTATTAATCCCGTTCACAATTTTCCTAGCTTACTATCTGCTCGGAAAAGAACACTCCATCCCAGTGGTATTTAATGTTAATACTGCGGTAATCGGCAATGCTTATTTCTTTGCCCACAATAATTATGCCATGACTTTTTTCATTTTTGATTACGGGATGTGTACCATCATTGGCTTTGCAATTGTTATCCTATTTGAATATTTTTGGTTTCGTCATTATCGTTTGTTAGAACATTTCATCTACGATACGCAACAAGAAATGATCAATCATTTAACCGCCTTACTTGAACTGTTAAAAGTGCCAACCAGTTCTCCGGTTAGCTGGTTTCGCAATTGTCTAAAATTCAATAATAGCTTAACTAATACCAATCGGCTGGTGAATAATTCACGTTTCTTACTTGATAGCCGTAACGTTGTTGGTGATGAGTTTGATAACTTTGTGGCACTAAGCAATCAGATTTTTTGTGAACTAAAAGCGCTCCATGCGTTATCACAAAATGAAAAAATATTAACATCCAATTATCATCAGCTCTTACAACAATCACATAAGAATTTTACTCAATTAAAACAAATAACTAATTTTTAGCCTCGAAAGAAATTCATGAAATTACTAACTAGCTTGCTCATGCTGGTACCGATTATTGTTGCTGCCTGTGCGACAAATAACAATGTGGATCCCCACAATATCATTACAGATAACAACTGGTCGGTCGAAAACCAAAACTTACGGGTGAATGAGAGCAATCTACCATATTTGGCATGGTGGCAGGGTTTTAATGATCCGTTACTAAACCAATTAATTGAAAGTGCGCTTAATAACAATACCACATTAAATATTTCGCGCAGTCATATTAAAGCGGCAGAAGGCGAATTAAAGAAAATTCAATTTCAATGGATTCCAGATATCAATGTTTTATTAGGTTATTCGAATAATCCGGCAACCGGTTTCCCGGGCTTATTAGCACTTTTGGTTCCGGAATATACCATCAATATTTTTGGGCAGATTAAAGAACAGCAGCGGGCAGAATACGAGTTAGCCGCAGTTAAAGCCGAGGATGACGCGGTAAAACTTACCATTATTTCACAGGTCTGTGGTGCATATTTTACCTATCTGGCAGAACTGGAGCATCAAGAGCTATTGCAAATACAATATGATGATATGATTCATTTAAGTGCGATTGCCGCCAAAGTCTATGCCAATGGCCTAGGTGCCGACATGCCGGTTGAAGAATTGGCTAGTCAGGCTAATTTAATTCAAGGCGAGCTGGAAGCAGTCAAACAAAATTTAGTTGTCAGTCGCAATGCTCTGCATTATTTATTAAATCAAAATCCCGGTTCTTTAACGCCAGATGTAAGTTTTAATCAACTAAATAATCCGCGATTAATTTTTGGTGCGCTCCCGCTTAATGTTTTAGAAAATCGCCCGGATCTACAACTTGCCAAAAATCAGCTTAGCGCCGCTGGAGCTGGAATTGGTGTCGCACAAAGTCAATTATTACCGACTCTGCGGCTTGATTTTATTGGCGGACCAGTCGCCGGAGATAATAGCTATCACTTTCCCAATCCAGTCACAACCAATGTAGTAGATTTTAATGATCAATTACTTAAAATCCCAGTTTTCAAAATGTCCGCCTTTGGCGAAATCGCCAAAGCCAAAGGTCTCGATAAAGCGGCATACTTTCAATATGTTGATATCTTGCAAAAAGCGCTGAGGGATACGACCAATGCATTATCTGCCAATAGCAAACTCAGTAACAGATTGCAACAAACCATACTTGCCAAACAACATCTGACGAAATTTTATAACCTGAATATGCGACTGTACCAGCAAGGAATTCAATCCTATAATGACAGTTTGAAAAGCAAAATTGCAGTAGATAAAATTAATATCACTGTCAATCAGGATAAATTACAACAATTGCTAAGCGTAGTCAAGCTCTACCAGGAATTAGCCGGCGGATACAAAGCTGGCGAAAGCATGCCCAACTCCGACTAATCTCAATTTTTAGAATACTACAGTAATTTACTAGGACTATTTTAGTTGGCATTATGTTCTATTTTTGGCAATTGTTGCATTTCATAAGCAATGTTATAATTCTCTCCGACTGAATTATTGAAGGATTATAACAATGACTAGTATTTTTTTTGAAAAAAGCCGACTAACACCAGAATTAACCACTGCAATCGTTACACCGCGACCGATTGCTTGGGTGAGTAGTTGCAATAGCCAAGGCGAACATAACTTGGCGCCATACAGCTTATTTAACCTGATTTCGGTAGCACCCCCAATGATTATGCTGGCAGCCCTGAGTCTTCGCGAAGATGGGCAACCTAAAGACACTATCCGGAACATTGAAGAAACTCATCAATTTGTCGTAAATTTGGCAGACTCTTCGCTAAAAGAGCAGTTAAATATTACCGCCAAAAATCTGCCCTATGGTGTCAGTGAATTTGATTTGGCTCAGGTAACTCCCAGTACATCGCGGTTAGTAATACCACCCCGAGTAGATGAAGCGCCAATTAGCTTGGAATGCCAATACTATACTACCATCAAACTTCCCAGCACTAATCCTAAACAAGAATTTACCCGCATGATTTTGGCATATATTGTTGGCGCTCACATCAACGAGAATTTGCTCGAAAATAATAAATTATGCCCTCAAAAAATATCTTCATTAGTTAAATTGGGCTATGACTACTACGCGCAGGTCAGTAGTAATTCCATCTTAAAATAAACTATCAAAGGGGAAAATAAAATGTATAAAAAATCGTTATTACTCTGTGGACTATTAAGTTATTCACTGGCGGCTATAGCAGCCGGGGAATCAACACCACAGCTCACGACAACAGCCTACTCGTCATTTCAAAAATTTGATCGTCAATTAAATTTAGGCATCGGCATCACTTCGGGAAAACTAACCAATGGCAACTCCGACGCGGTTAATAGTTCACAATTTATCAATCTGGAAATTGAGCGCTTATTTGACATTGGCGTTTGGTTTGATTTAAATGCCTCATTGATGACCTATTATTCGCAAGGACAAGATCCGGCTTTTACATCGGCAACCGTGGTAAATGGTGCCCAACCGAGTTTTGGCGGAATTAATCTAAAATTGGGTTATGCCTTTCCACTCATCAGAGAACGCTTATTAATTACATCCTACGCACAATTTGGGCGAGCTACTAATTTATCCTCTTATACCATGTATGCCAATACTCCAGTTACCAATATTACTCAGGATTATTTTTTAAGTAGCGGCATTGGTGCACGGTTGGAATATCGTCTTAGCCCAGTTATTGAACTTTATTTGGATCAAAATGCACTCTATAACGCCTCACAAGCGCCAACTGCGGCGGGATTGCCGACAAATGACAACTATAGCTACACTTCACTAGTTGGCGCAAAATTTAATCTCTATCAGAGTCTCCAACTAGGAATTCTGGGTTTTTATAATAATTATTACTACCCAAATTCATTAAAAACCACTAGCGGCGCGGTTTTGGTACCACAAAATACTACTGGCGGTTTGATTAGTATCGGTTTCGTTTATTAAAATTTTCAGGGGAATGAAAATGTTTAACTTATCGCACAAGTTTATTTCTACATCACAAATCTTTCGGATTGGGTTACTCGTTGGCGGCTCAGTTATCTCTCAACCACTCTTGGCATATCCATTAAATTTTGAAAGTCAGAATATACCAGAAAGCGTGCCATTAGAAAACCCGGCGCTAAACAATTTTAATAATGATGACAGTGATCGCTTTCGCCTCTTTCAAAAATTTATTAATCAATATAGTATCGGTTATCAATTTATCGGCATCAATTTCAGCGACATCGGCAATGCCAATGCTCAGGATGTTAATGTCAATGTAACCAAACTTTTTGATATGGGATTATATCTTGAAGCGAACTATGATACTTTTACTTATTTCTCGCAATTTTTACAAATGCATCCCAACGGCTCGCCGACTCTTGACCGTTATGGCGACTACCCTAAATTCAATGGTTTAAATCTCAAAGCTGGTTATGCCTTTCGTCCGATTCCGGCTCATCTATACATTATTCCCTATGCCACTGGTGGTTATAATGCACAATGGGCAACTTATACCGTGGATGTTAATGCTCGAGAAACCGCCAATTTAACGCAAAATTATTTTCTAACATTTGGTGGCGGAGTCAAATTTGCCTATCGCATCAATAGCTGGATAAATACCTATATCGACACCTCCGTGGTGCAGAACCAAAGTCAGGCACCAGCACTAACTTATGGTGCTAGCTTGACTAACTACGCATTTAACACTCAAATCGGAACCAAAATCCATTTGTATGATCAACTGCAATGCGGTTTCCACGCCTTTTATATGCCGCTATATTATCCCGATTCGCCGGCCAATTCGCCAGCACATACCGCAGTGACTTCCTATATCTATGGAGCAATGTTTTCATTAGGCTTGAATTATTAACCGAGACAAATATCCGACTGGGTTTCCCTGACTATTTTTGTTTAATCACGGTTCTATTTTTGCACATAATTCCACATTTTAAATAATGTTATAATCTCAACGCAAGTATGAAATCCAACTGGGAAAACGATGAATCGCGCACAAATATTAGTACCGTAGAAAGATAGTCATGAAAAATAATCAGTTAAACTACCGCCAAATTACCGTAGTCACCATGAGCACGATAGCATTTACCGTCTGTTTTGCCATCTGGATGATGTTTGCAGTAATTGGAATCCCAATCAAAGAAAACCTCAATCTAAATGAAACCGAATTTGGTTTACTAATCTCAATGCCGGTGCTTACCGGTTCATTAATTCGTCTCCCCTTGGGAATGTGGACCGATCGTTTTGGTGGGCGGATAGTGTTTTTTGTCTTGATGTTAACAACGGTACTCCCAATTTACCTGATTGCTTATGCCTCCAGCTATTGGCAATTTTTATTAATTGGGTTATTTGTCGGGCTCGCTGGTGGATCATTTTCAGTTGGCGTAGCCTATGTTGCCCGTTGGTTTCCTAAATCCCAGCAAGGCTTGGCAATGGGAATTTTTGGTGCCGGCAATTCTGGTGCGGCAGTAAATAAATTCATTGCACCGTTAATTTTAATCTCGTTGGGTTGGACTGCCGTACCTAAAATTTATGCTTTAGCGATGCTGGTAATCGCCATATTATTCTGGCTGTTCACTTTTTCTGATCCCAATCATAAAATTTCTGGGCAAGTAACGTTGACAGAACAATTAGCGGTTTTAAAAGATCCCCGGGTTTGGCGCTATTGCCAATATTATTCGATAGTCTTTGGCGGTTATGTAGCACTAGCGTTGTGGATGACCAAATATTATGTCAGTGAGTATGGATTTGATATAAAAAGTGCAGCATTATTAGCGGCGGCTTTTTCATTGCCTGGTGGTGTTCTTCGCGCCGGTGGCGGCTATCTTTCCGACAAATTCGGTGCCCATACCGTAACTTGGTGGGTGCTGTGGATTGCATTAGTTGCTTTATTTTTTCTTTCTTATCCGCAAAGCGAATTTTCCATCCACACCATTGCCGGTAAAAGGACATTCCATTTGGGGTTAACTCCCATGCTCTTTACCATTTTGATGTTTGTTGTCGGAATAGTATTTGCCTTTGGAAAAGCCTCGGTATTCAAATATATTTCCGATAACTATCCACACAATATCGGGGTGGTCTCCGGAATTGTCGGCTTAATTGGTGGCTTGGGTGGCTTTATCCTGCCGATTCTTTTTGGCGCATTGGTTGACCTTAGCGGAATTCGTTCTTCAGCATTTATGCTGTTATTTGGAATTGTGTGGGTTTCGCTGATGTGGATGTATTTTAGTGAAGTTCGCCCACTTCACAAGAACCGATAAAACATAAACTATTATGGAAATAAAATCATGAAAAAAGTTGTTATTCTTTGTTTAGCCTCTGGATTTTTAGCTGCGGCCTCGGCACAAAGTTTAAGTGAATCGGCCGTGCTGAATAATTATGACGGGGTAATCGGTACTGCGCCCAAAGGTAAAACTATTTCGGCAGCCGGCGCCGCATTTGAAGATACCTTAAACGGTTCCAATGTCTATGGTTTTTTTACCCAAACGCTGGCAAACGACATCTATTATGAAGTCCGCGCCTATGGTCGTTATAACTATATGGCAACTAATCCGATTTTCCCGACCATTCCGGCATCAAATGCGAATAATCCTATGGGTTATGGATTTTCCGGATTTTTAGGGTATAATTTTCACCCCAGCGAGTTATTGGATATTACCCCGTATATTCGTTTCAACTACTTACGCAATATGACTGCGGTATTGGAGAATACCGATGGCGAATACATTCATTCTTCGACCTATACCGGAATGCTGGGGGCTAAATTTTCATTTAAGGTGATAAAAAACTTTACTCCATATTTTAATTTTTCGGCAGGTGCTCAGCAAAACTATTTAACCGGGCAATTTCAGGGCTGGAGTATCGGCAATGCCCAAGATGCTAGTGTGATGCAATATCTTTCAATCGCAGAATTGGGACTTAATTTCAAAGTCACGCAATCAGTGAGCCTAATTCCCTATTGGCAATATATTACCGTCTCAAACAATCCGGATAGCGTTGCTCAGGCTAGCTTAGCTAAAAATGGTTTTGGAATTAGTAATTTAACCGGTACTCAGCAGGCACTGGGATTTAAATTTAGCAGTGCTTGGTAATCGTAAAAAATATCGCTACCAGTAATAATCCATAATTTGACTCAATCTTTTTTTGTAAATGCCGTGTTCTATTTATGCCCATATTACGTTTATGGATATATTGTTATAATTATCAGTGAGAAACATTTGACAAAAAAACTATATTTTGAAAGATTTCCCAATAATGACCACAACAACTAATAACTGGAACCCGGAAAATTTGACTTTCTGGCAGCAGTCCGGCAAGAAAATTGCCTATACCAATTTATGGATTTCAACCGGGTGTTTAGCATTATCATTTATCGTTTGGGTATTTTGGTCAATTTTGGCAATTAAAATAAATAGCTATGGTTTTAATTTAAGCAAAGAACAACTCTTCTCCCTCATCGCCATCCCGGGGCTAGTTGGGGCTACTTTACGCATCATATATTCTTTTGTAATTCCAGTCTTTGGCGGGCGCAATTGGACGGTGTTTAGTACTGCTTCATTGTTAATCCCCTGCATAGGAATCACTCTGGCCCTACAAAATCCAAGCACCAGTTATACGACATGGATATTATTGGCAATTGCCTGTGGTTTAGGCGGCGGCAATTTTTCCTCATCGATGGCAAATATCAGCCTATTTTTTCCCAAACGCTTGCAAGGTTTCGCTCTGGGGATCAATGGCGGCATTGGAAATCTGGGTGTCAGTATTTTTCAGCTACTAGCTCCATTAATTCTTGGCTCCGCACTGTATGGAAAAGAAATCAATGGCATTTATTTATCCAGCGCAGTTGTATTATGGATACCGGTTATTATAATTTTTACTATTCTTGCCGGATGGAAAATGGTAAATCTACCAACAATCATTCGACCGTTAACCCAATTTAGGGTATTTACTCAACTAGATATGTATTTGGTAACTATTCTTTATTTTTGCGCCTTCGGAACATTCATTGGTTGTGCAGTAGCGTTTCCGCTAATCAGTAAATTACAATTTAAAGAAATTGAAATTGTTAAATATGCTTTTATTGGTCCATTATTAGGCTCACTAATGCGGGTAATTGGAGGTATTCTAGCCGATAAATTTGGTGGTAAAAAAATTAGCGTTGGTGCCTTTGTAATAATGGGACTTGCCACCATTGGTATCGTTTATTTTACGCAAATTGAGCACAAAGCATTTTTCCCATATCTAGGGATGTTCTTGATGCTTTTTGCATTTTCCGGCGTTGCCAATGGTTCAATCTTTCAATTAATCGGAGTAGTATTCGACGGCGGCGGAAAAGCACCAGCCCTAGGTCTAAGTGCGGCAATCGCAGCATATGCGTCATATTTGCTACCTAAACTATTTGGTTGGTCATTGGCAAGCTTCAATTCATCCGATAGTGCATTTGGGGTGTTACTGGCTTGTTATTTTTTCGCAATAATTATTTTATTAGGCTTTTACCGCAAGGTTGCATAAGGAGTTCAAAGTGAGTCATTTATTAGATCGTCTAACTTTTTTTAAACGCAAAAGTGAACCTTTTAGCGAAAACCACGGAATAACCACTGATGAAAATCGCGAGTGGGAAGACGCTTATCGCAAACGCTGGCAACACGACAAAATTGTTCGTTCCACGCATGGAAATAACTGCACTGGATCATGCAGTTGGAAAATTTATGTAAAAAATGGGTTGGTTACGTGGGAAACCCAACAAACCGACTACCCACGCACCCGCCCGGATTTACCCAACCATGAACCCCGCGGCTGCCAACGCGGCGCTAGTTTTTCATGGCATTTATATTCGCAGGCGCGGTTAAAATACCCATTAATTCGCACCAGTTTGTGGCGCTTATGGACGGATACCAAACAACAGTATCGTAATCCGATCGAAGCTTGGGCTGCCATTATGACAGATCATGATAAACGTAAGAGTTTTCAGCAAGAACGTGGAATGGGTGGGTTCATCCGCGCTTCTTGGGATGAGCTAACCGAAATTGTTGCAGCGGCCAATCTTTACACCGCCAAAACTTATGGACCGGATCGAATTGTCGGGTTTTCGCCGATTCCGGCAATGTCGATGGTCTCTTTTGCCGCCGGTACCCGCTATTTATCTTTAATTGGCGGAACTTGCCTAAGTTTTTACGATTGGTATTGTGATTTGCCGCCCTCTAGTCCGCAAATTTGGGGCGAGCAAACCGATGTACCCGAAAGCGCCGATTGGTATAATTCCAATTTCATCATCACCTGGGGTTCCAATGTCCCGCAGACCCGTACTCCCGATGCCCATTTTTTATCCGAAGCGCGTTACAAGGGCACTAAAGTCGTGGCAGTAACCCCAGACTATGCTGAAGTTGCCAAATTTGCCGATAACTGGCTTAATCCCAAACAGGGAACTGATGCGGCTTTGGCATTGGCTATGGGACATGTAATATTAAGCGAATTTTTTGTCAAAAACGCCACACCTTATTTCCAAAAATATTGTCAACAGTATAGTGATATGCCATTCTTGGTTGTATTGGAAAGAAATGCACAAGGCTTACTTGTTTCCGGACGAATGCTGCGCGCGAGTGAATTTGCCAGTAATTTGAACATAAATCCGGAAAGTGCCGCGCATACACCAGTAGTGATTGACCAAATCAGCGGCAACATTGTTGCGCCCAACGGCACCATCGGTTCACGCTGGGATAAAAGTGCTAAATGGAATCTGGAACTAAAAAATGCCGTCAATGGTAGTGAAATTAGTCCCTTGCTCTCTTGTGCAGAAACTAGTGATTATCAATTAAGTGAAGTAGCTTTTCCGTATTTTGGCAATTTAGAGCATGAATACTTCGCCGCAACCACTCATGACAGTATCATTACCCATCAAGTTCCTTGCCGCAAATTACAAATAAATGGTCAAGAACTATTCGTAACTACCGTTTATGATTTATTTTTAGCTAATTATGGGGTCGATCGCGGTTTTGATGATCTTAATGCCGCAAGCAATTATTATCAGGATAAACCTTATTCGCCACAGTGGCAGGAAAAAATTACCGGTGTAACCGCCAATAAAGTCATCGATATTGCTCGCCAATTTGCCGATAATGCCAGTAAAACCGAGGGGCGTTCAATGGTTATTGTTGGTGCTGGACTTAATCACTGGTATAACATGGATATGACTTACCGCGCCATTATCAATTTATTGGTAATGTGTGGCTGTATCGGAAAATCCGGCGGTGGCTGGTGTCATTATGTCGGACAGGAAAAATTGCGCCCGCAATCCGGATGGCAGCAACTGGCAACCGCCACCGACTGGTCACGTCCACCGCGATTAATGAATGGAACTTCGTTTTTCTACGCCCATACCAATCAATGGCGCTATGAAAAATTGGGACTTGGTGAAGTGATCTCGCCACTAGCTAATCACGAGGAATGGGCGGACAAATCAATTATCGACTGCAACGTAATGGCAGAACAACGTGGCTGGCTACCAACCGCACCACAATTACAGGCCAATCCATTAACCATCGGTGCACAGATAAAAGCTAGTAATGCCAATCCAAGTGAATACATTGCCAGTCAATTTACCAATGGCAACTTGACCATGGCGTGTCAGGATCCGGATAATCCACAAAACTGGCCGCGTAATTTATTTGTCTGGCGTTCCAATTTACTGGGTGCCAGCGGTAAAGGACATGAATACTTTTTAAAACATTTATTGGGAACTTCCAATGGCGTACAAGGTAAGGATTTAGGCGCTCAGGGAAAACATCCTGCCAAAGTAATTTGGCATGATGCCGCTCCGGAGGGAAAACTGGATTTATTGGTAACGCTGGATTTTCGGATGTCTTCAACCTGCTTATATTCAGACATAGTTTTCCCAACTGCCTCATGGTATGAAAAAAATGATTTAAATACCTCGGATATGCATCCATTTATTCACCCATTTACCAAAGCCGTTGACCCGGTCTGGGAGTCGCGGAATGACTGGGAAATTTATAAGGCGTTGGCAGCTAAGATCTCTCAATTAGCTCATGGCAATCTGGAAACTGTCCATGATGTGGTACTTACACCGATTCTGCATGATTCCCCAGCTGAAAATGGGCAAGGTTTGGTGATCAAAGATTGGACTAGAGAAGAATGTTTACCGATCGCTAATCTAACTATGCCCAATGTAACTTTGGTTGAACGCGATTACCGCCAAATTTACAGCAAGTATACCTCATTGGGACCGCTGGTAGAAACTCTCGGTGTCGGTAGCAAAGGGATCAACTGGTTAGCTGATGAAGAAATCGAATTACTCAAACAACTTAACTATACCACTGCTAATGGTAAGGTAAAAATCGACAGTGATATTGATGCCTGCGAAGTAATTTTATCGCTCTCCCCGGAAACCAGTGGTGAAGTAGCTTTAAAATCCTGGCAGGCATTGGAAAAATTCACGGGTCGCAAACATACTCATTTAGTTGAAGCCCGTGAAGACGAAAAAATTCGCTACCGTGACGTTCAAGCGCAACCACGTAAAATTATAACCTCACCAACCTGGAGCGGTATCGAATCGGAACACGTCAGTTATACCTTTAGCTATACCAATGTTCACGAACTAATCCCATGGCGGACTTTGAGCGGACGGCAGGAATTGTATCAGGATCATCCATGGATGCGTGCCTTTGGTGAAGAACACTGCGTTTATAAACCACCGGTAAATACCAAAAGTGTTGAGAGCATAATTGACGCAAAGGAAAAACATGTGGTATTAAATTTTCTGACGCCACACCAAAAATGGGGTATCCATAGCACTCATTCGGATAATTTGCTGATGTTAACCTTATCCCGTGGCGGTCCGAATGTGTGGATTAGCGAAGATGATGCCAAACTCATTGATGTTGAAGATAACGACTGGGTCGAGGCATACAATGAAAACGGTAGCATCGCGGCACGAGCCATCGTGAGTCAGCGGATTCCGCAAGGGGTTATCATGATGTATCATGCTCAAGACAAGGTAATTAATGCGCCATTAAGCGAAAAAACCGGTCTCCGCGGTGGAGTACATAATTCGGTTACCCGCATCACCATGAAACCTACCCATATGATTGGTGGTTATCACCAATTGGCTTATGGCTGGAATTATTATGGAACTGTTGGCTCCAATCGCGATGAATTTATCGTGCTGCGAAAAATGAAAAACATTGCCTGGGGTAATACTTATGCGCCAGAAGAAGCCCCATTTACTGAAAAATAAAGGATTCTAAATCATGACTTATCAACCTAAAATTCGTGCTCAAATCGGCATGGTATTAAACTTGGACAAATGTATTGGTTGCCACACCTGTTCGGTTACCTGTAAGAATGTCTGGACTTCGCGCCGCGGAGTAGAGTATGCGTGGTTTAACAATGTAGAAAGTAAACCCGGCATTGGCTTTCCCGATGACTGGGAAAATCAGGAACGCTGGAAAGGCGGATGGGAACTTGACCGCAAGGGTAAATTAAAACTCAAGCAAGGCAATAAAATCAAAATATTAGCAACTTTGTTCGCTAATCCCAATTTACCGCAAATTGATGATTATTATGAACCATTTACCTATGATTATCAGCATTTACAAAATGCCCCGAAAAGTAAAACCGCACCCACCGCAGTACCGATATCGGTAATTACCGGCAAAGCTCTGCAAAAAATCATCAAAGGTCCCAACTGGGAAGAAATATTAAGTGGTGAATTTAGCAAACGTTCAGCCGATTATAATTTTCAGGAAATCGCCAAACAAATTTATGGTGAATTTGAAAACACCTTCATGATGTATCTGCCACGCTTATGTGAGCATTGCTTAAATCCGGCGTGTGTCGCATCCTGCCCATCCGGCGCCATCTACAAGCGTGAAAAAGATGGAATCGTCTTAATTGATCAGGACAAGTGCCGCGGTTGGCGGATGTGTGTCAGCGGCTGTCCGTACAAAAAAATCTACTTTAACTGGGAAAGCAATAAATCCGAAAAATGTATCTTCTGCTATCCGCGGATTGAAGCCGGCGAACCGACAATTTGTTCTGAAACCTGCGTCGGACGGATTCGCACTTTGGGTGTACTGCTCTACGATGCCAATAAAATCTCTAGAGCCGCAGAAGTTGCTAATCCCGAAGATCTCTACCAAGCACAGCTAGATATATTTTTAGATCCGAATGATCCACAGGTGATTGAATTGGCACGTAAAGAAGGAATCCCTGAGTCATGGCTAATTGCTGCCAAAAATTCTCCAATTTACAAAATGGCATTGGAATGGAAAATTGCTTTTCCGCTTCATCCGGAATATCGTACTCTGCCGATGGTGTGGTATATTCCACCGCTATCACCAATCCAGCAAACTTTAGAAACCCATAATATTTTTGCGAGTAGTGAAAACATGCGCATTCCGGCAAAATATTTGGCCAATTTACTAACCGCCGGCAATGTCGCACCGGTACATTTGGCGCTATCGCGGATGCTGGCATTACGGAACTACATGCGCACTATACATGTAGAAAAAGTAGCGGATAGTAATATCTTGGCAGCCGTTGGGTTAACTGAAAAGATGGCTGATGAAATGTATCGCTATATGGCAATTGCCAATTATGAAGACCGGTTTGTAATTCCAACCAGTCATAGTGAATATGCTGGCGATGCGTTTGCCATGCGCTCCGGTTGCGGTTTTTCTGCCGGTAATTGCAGCTCTAATGGTAATAACCAAGTGGATATTTTTGGCAATACCCATAAAATAAATTTCTTTGGAGGCAATCATGCTAAAAACCCTCAAGGCCTTTAGTCTGATTTTGGGCTATCCGACTACGGAACTACAGCAAGCACTACCTGAAATCAGTGCCATCATCGAGTCCGAAACAGTAGCCACTAGCGACTATAAAAAACAATTGCAGCAATGGGTAACCACTTTGGCAAGCGGTGAGTTAATCTCATGGCAAGAAGAGTATGTCACTTTATTTGATAATCAGGTTTCACTGTATTTATTTGAATATGTCCATGGACAATCACGTGAACGCGGGCAGGCAATGGTCGATCTTAGCGGATACTACCAAACGCATAATTTTGCAATAACGGGTAATGAACTACCGGATTATTTGCCATTAGTACTGGAATTTTTGTCTTATCAGCCAGCGGAATTAGTCCGCGAATTTCTTGCCGACATGCTCGGGATTATTGGCAAAATGGGACAAAAATTACGTGCCGGCAACAGTGATTATGCGCTTATTTGTGAGAGTTTGGAAATTTTCATGGGGCAAACACCGCAAATAGCTAAACCGGTTATTCCGATCAAGAGTCTTGCCGAAATTGATAAAGATTGGGCGGAACCACCAGTTACTTTCGGCAGTGCTCATAATAGCTGCGGTAGCTGCCAAACCCAAAATTGTTAAAAGGAATAAACAAATGTATTTAGATTTTTTCTTATTTCAGCTTTACCCCTATATTGCTTTAACTACATTTATCGTTGCCAGTTGGATTCGCTATGACCGCGACCAATACTCGTGGAATGCCCGTTCCAGTCAACTACTAAGCGATAAATGGTTTATAGTCGGCAATAACCTCTTTCATTGGAGCGTAGTATTAATTTTGTGCTCGCATTTTGTTGGGTTACTAACACCGGAAGTGCTCTATAAAAGTATTATTTCTCCGGCGCATAAACAATTAATGGCAATGATCGTTGGCGGTGGATTGGGAATACTGTGTTTTATCGGCATGACCATCTTGGTAACTCGCCGGCTGTTCAATGCGCGGGTAAGAGCAACCAGCCGAATGTCAGATATTATTATTTTGCTGGCAGTTTATATTCAGTTAATATTCGGATTAGCGACTATTCCATTTTCGGCTCAGCATTTGGACGGGCATGAGATGGAAGCATTGGCCAATTGGGTACAACATTTGGCAATTCTAGATAAAGATGCTTATTTGTATTTGAGCGGGGTCAGTGTAATTTTCAAAATCCATGTCTTATGGGGAATGACTTTATTCGTGCTCTTTCCCTTTACCCGCTTGGTGCACGTGCTGAGTCTACCGCTAAAATATATGACCCGCACCGGTTATCAAATTGTCAGGAAATAACATTTATTTGCTAATGTAAAAATACGGCGGATAATCTAATTATCAGCCGTATTCTTATTCATCCATCAGTTAAAACTATTGAAGATTGGCTGGAGAAAATGAATCTGCAAAAAAATTGTGTGTAGGAAGCCCTAGCTTATTAATCGCCAACTCACTTACGGCAGTAATCATCGCTGGATTACCGCAGGCATAAACTTCATAGTTACTCAAATCGGCGAAATTCTCGCTAATATAATCAGTAACCATCCCAGAATAAAATCCTGTGACCGCGGATTCGGAAGCACATAGTGCAACGGTTAACTTTAAGAATTGTTGAAATTCAGCCAAAGTTTCACGCAAATAAAAGTCCTCCGGGCGATAATTCCCCCACACTAAATGAAGATGTTGAGAACTGTTAGTATCACGTAAATGTTCCAAAATTGCTTTTAATGGCGCAAATCCCGTGCCGGTAGCAACCAATAGTAATGGCACCACGCTGTTTTTTAAACTAAAATTACCCAATGGTCCTTTTATTCGCACCAAGCTGCCAACCGCCAAGCTATTCCATAAAATTTCTGAAAATGCCCCCCCTTGGCGGTAACGAATGTGCAACTCCAGTTGCTGAGTATTATTTGGCGCACTGGCAACTGAATAACTCCTGGTAATACCCTGTGCCGTTACGTCAATAAATTGTCCGGCAATAAATTCAAACTTTTGATTAGCCGGTAAGGTTAATTTTAAAATTGCCAGCCCATTATCTTTGTGTAAGTAGGTGATTTTTGCCGGTAGATTTTTAACTGGGATCGCACAAAAATTAGGAACATCCAATAGTATATCGCTAAGCGCATAGGTTTGACAGGTCAAAATAGAATCATCAGAATTAACTCCATTGCTAACACCAGTCGGCGCACTGCTTAAGTAATTCCCATCTAAAACTTTACAGCGACAACCGCCACAACTACCGGTTTTACACGCATGCGGCAAATTGACCCCATGATCTAATGCAGCTTGCAAAATCGTTTGATGTTCTTCAACACTGAATTGAACTGATTGTGCGGCTATTTGAACTTGATGGCTCATGATTAACCTTGCTCCGCTTGTTCAGTCTGCAAATTAAATAGCTCCTCCTCGACAACAATCGCCCGCTCAAAAATCAGATTATTTTCCAGATGAATATGTAAATGCAAATCGCGCTCATAATCCGCTAATGCCGCATAAGCCGCTTTATAGGTATTGCAGCCATCAGCCGGCGCGGTAAAATCATTGCTTAATTCGCGAATATGCAAAAACCGCTCGCCCTCAGTGGTATGTTCACTCATCATCATTGCTACCGGATTTTTGATAGTCATAAATGGTGGACGATGTAATTTAGTGTTGGTGTTACTCGCGGCGACAATTTCAAAAATATAGGCAAATAAAATTTGCTCTTCTTTTTGCAAATGCACTAACAAATCATCAGAACTGGCAGTAAACAATTGGTCAATCTCAAATAATTCCGGATGGTTTTTGCCATGTACCCGGCACAGCTTATGCAAATACCCTTGGATAAGCGGAATATGCTCACGGATATAGCTGTGATGTTTATTTTTAACATGCTGAACCAATGCTTCTAGCGGCCAGCTGGCATAATCCACTACTTGAGCCGTTTGCGCTTGGGTCGCAAAAAATTGTTTAATTTCCGCTTCCAATGAGTCAATTAGTACCGTGTCATCTTTGCAGGCGCGGGCAATTGTACGCTTACCATTACAACAAAAATCAATCCCATACTTACTAAAAATCATGGCAGTTAAGTAGTTTTTAGTGACGATATCGGATACTTTGGTTTGAGCAAAATTTTCCATGGTGTTTCTTTCTGTGAAATAACTTTTTCATTTTCTTAAAAATAGCCGTTAATCGATGATCTATCATTCCTCAATGCCTGCACAGGGAGATAAACTTCGGCAAAAATCTAAAACTTGCGTTACCTTGTAGATGGTTAATAAGATCAGTATTAAGCGCAAAATGACAAAAACTATGGTAGATAACTCATTATTCAGTCGCCGAACTCACGATTATTAGGATTCAGTCCGTGATTATATCATTATTGTATTTTATATACAACTATAGTATAATGCCGCAATGAAAAGTGACAATGATTTTTCTACAAAGACCATCAATCTCAGTTTAATATAATGGCTTATCTAATTTATTGATTTATTGAAGAGTTATTTATGTATGACGATATTATCTTATTTATAAACTTAGTTACCTCCGGTGGTTTTAATAAAACCGCCAAAAAATTAACTCTTCAACGCTCCAAAGTTAGTCGCCGGATCAAAATTCTTGAAGAACAGCTTGGTGGCTCGCTAATTAAGCGCAATACTAAAAAGCTTGAACTGACAGATCTTGGTTTAAAGACCTATAATTTATTCAAAGACAACTGCGTTCAAAGCCAGCAGCTTATTGAACAGCTAATCGCCGAACAAAGTGAACTTCGCGGAACATTACGAATTATGTTGCCGCCGATTTTAGCGCACAAAATCATCACTACATCATTATCAGAATTTTGCAATAAACATCCCAATTTACAAATTCAACTATTTTATTTACTAAACACCCTGCCCCAGGATGCTAATTTTTTTGATTTAGCAGTCTCCACTTTTATCCCCAAACAACAAAATTTAAAAATTCGCCGCTTATATAGTTCACCGCTGATTTTATGTGCTGCGCCTAAATATCTAGAACAACATGGAACACCGCAAACTATTCCAGAATTAAATACCCATAAATTCATGCCGCATTTGATTAATGAAATCCCACAAAAATTACTTTATCTCAAAGACAATCATGGTAATAGCCACACTTTAGAATTAAATAACTATCAAGTCGCTTATGATAATATGATTTCATTGATTGCCTTCGCAAAAGAAGGATTCGGAATTTGCGCCGCACCATACTTTATAATAGCTGATGCACTACGCGAAGGTAGTTTGATACAAATATTGCCAACCACTCACGGGGATGATTTTTCATTTTACCTAGTTCGTCCCGAACAATCTTGCGCCGCCAAAGAAGAGGCATTTATCTCATTTCTTGAGAAATTTTTTCTAGATTTGAAGCAAACTTAATATCCGCTACATCGTATGAATTGTAATTGTGCTAAAATACCGTTCTCGGCGATGGAGTTCGCCATTAACTGCTTTATGCTGATGACTCCTACTTTGTAAAGAATAAATTTTATAAGGTAGCAATCATGGCATCATCAATTTATACTCAATATCCGCACCATAAAATTCATACTCGGGTTCGTCACCTGAATAACCGCGACTTGGCAATTCTGTTTGGCGTATTTCTTGGTATGATAATTGCGATTTATGGGCTAGAAACTAAACACTTCTCCAACATCGCGGTTTTCGGAACAGCATTTGGACGTTCACTAATTTTCAAATTTATCGCCATCTTATTAAGCGCCGGTACGTTTGGCAATTTGCTCAGCTATGTTGGTTCCGCCATTGATATTTTAACCAATCATAGGACGATTTTTGATTTTTTAGCGACCAGATTTGCAGCAATTCCAAAACAAAATACGGCAACACCACCAGTCACACACAAGTAATTTGCCGATTTGTGCGATAATAATTGCAGATTATAAATTGATGTTACTCACAACATGATATTTGTAGAGCTTGATTTGTGTTTGAGTGAATTGTGAAGATGATTAGAGTTTGTTTACGTAAAGAACGCGATTTTGTGAACTGTTTGAGCATAGCGAGTTTTTCACAAAATAGTTCTACGTAACTACAAACTCTTATCTTCGTAACATTTGAACAAAGAACACAAATCAAGCTCTGAAATAAACATAAGTGCGCGATGTAAGTTATAATATTATCGACGGATAATTATTGAAAGGTAACCATGTCTAAAATCATCCGAATCATGAAACATGAATTTAATCTGCCGATAGCGGTGATCGTTATTGCGCTGCTAATTGGGATTTACCATCTGTTTTCTTACAAGATTCCATTTACCGACAATGCTTTTG
>CAZATM010000096.1:0-10932 GCA_964488065.1 uncultured Neisseria sp. | reverse complement strand
ATCGGGTGCGAATTAAGAAGAAACGTGTGTTACCAACAATAATAATCAGGGAGGCCGCATAATGACAAGATAGGATGAGTTTTTAAAAAATTAATTTCTATAAAAACTTAATAATCTGTCTTGACAATGGGGTCCACTATATACGAAATGGCATTAATTTCATTGGTTAGTTTTATTTTTCGTCCGGTAGGCTACCGGCTTTATCTCAAACTGCGCCCCAAATACAGCCGCAAAACTATTATTATCGGCAATGCAATCTTGATGACTTTCGCGATTGTTTCGACCGGTCTGATTCCCACCGATGTCCATCACCTGTGGCAAGTATTTCTGTGGTTGATTATTGGGCGGATTATTCATGGAATCAGCTTTGGTTTCAAACTGCAGTCAAATTTACGCTTTATCCGCGAATCATTCCCCACTAAAGTCCACAGTAATATTGCTTCGTCAATCTTAGGGGCACAATTGGGGCTTACCTGTGCGGCGCTGGTTTATAAGCTGGTATTTACCAATTTAAGTCCTATGCAACTAGAGTGGGGTTGGCGGCTGCCGTTTTTTATCGGGGGCATATTCAGCATTATTTTAGCAATTTTCCGGCTAACCATTTACCGCTCAAGTAATAATGTCCGCGTCAATTGCTGGAATAAACAAAAGCCACTTGATACCGTCGCGCTGGAAAAATATGGTCATCGCCTGTGGCTGGGATTAATGATCGTCAGCAGTCGTGCCTGTTTGATGTTCACACTGTTTATTATTATTCCGGGATTTTTACGTTGGATATTGAAATGGAATCTGGCAAAAACTACCGACATTATGCTGGCCGCCAGCTTGTTGAGCACCAATATAATCTGGTTTTTCCGGCGGCAAAGCAATAGCTTTCATTGTCCGCAACGCTGGCTACTACCAGCGCTAATTCTGGTTATTCCGCTAACAATAATTCTGGGTATAAGTCTTAAATATCATGATGAGCGAGGTTTGGTAATCAGTATTTTATGTCTGGCGGCGATGAATGGTTATCTGTTTGTGGCGATCCCGCAGTACATTGAAAATATTTTTTCTGCCCAGCACCGCTTGGAAGCAATGCTGTTTATTGGTAATTTAGAGTTTTTTAATTTTAATCTGATTCGGCGGGTAGGGATTTTTATATTTATCGTATTTTTCGGTACGGTTCTTGAAGAACAGCATTACGTCTTAACGCTCTGCTGCTCAATCATTTTTACGGTGCTGCTGTCGATATTATCAATTGTTGTCGAAAATCATTATCAGCGCAAAAAACTATTGATTCTTAGTCGGCTGAATTCCATGCCAGCACCTCATCAAATGAATACTCACGGATAATTTTACCATCGAGATATACCGTTTCCAGTAAATCAACAATATTCTCATCGACCGCAAAATCACTGCGTTCAGAAAATATTTTACCACTACGTTTATCAAGGTAGGTGCTAACGCAGCCTTTCAATGACTGTTTGCCTAAATCGGTTATAGGGCGTTTCATCAAATCGTGCCACTGATGACCATCATAACGCGCGGTAGCTTTCATTGAAAAGGAAAATTCATCGCGTCCGGCATCATGAGTCAAACCGCTACCCATCCCAAATACAATATTTTCAAGACTAATCCGCGCCCGATCCAGACGTGCAACAATATGGCGAATACTATCATTATTAATGCCATCACCCTGTATCACCCCAATGTATGGCGGCAATACCTTGTAACCGAATTTATTAACCGTGTAGCCAAATTTATCCATCAATATTTTGATAACATCCTGACACATAGTCAGCGGGTCACCGGAATCCGGGCGAACTACTACCTTACCACCACGAGCCCCCAATTCAACCACCCGATTATGAAAAATTCCACCGATGTAATCCCTGGTTAGCCGATAAATATCATAAGTATCGCCAACGATGGACACAATCGGGGCACCAATCCCGGAATCAAGCTTTTCTTCAAGCAAATCGAGCATCATCTTAACTGCATTGACATCATCCTGATGTTCGGAATCCGACCAGGTACACATAACACTGTGTTCCGAGGCTGAAACACTCATACCGTAGGCTTTAGCGGTATTGTAATAATGTTTGATATTACGATTCGCCTGCGCACAATCGGTACCATTAAAACCAGCGGCCAAATGCGCCATTCCAGCCAGAATATCTGACTCATAGCTATCGGCACCACGGGAACCAAAGTTATGCAGATGAAAGTTTACCTTGCCGTATTCACCGCAATGCTTATGCATAATATCATCAAGATATTGGTATAAATCATAGGAAATTGACGCGACAGTAGTCATTTTCCAGCATACCCGCTGAAACATGGTTTCGATATAGGAGGTCAGCCAGCCGCACTTGGGATCGGTATTAATAATCGTAACTGTCGCTACCCCCACCGGAATAATCATCCCCTCCGGCACCGCCCGAATTTCCAGCGGTAGATAACCGTTATGCACAGTTAGAATATGCTCCCAGCGCGCGCGGTCAAAAGAAAAGCCTTGCTCACGGAGTTCAATTTCGGCTTCATCCAGCATCCACGGTTCGACCGGTTCACACAAATAACGGCGAATTGCATACTGATGTCCCATGGCTTTAATCATATCGGTATAGCGGTTGGCGCGGCGCGGCACAATTGTTGAGAAAATTTTCGTGGTATCCGCTGGCAGCATTTTACCGTGGTCATTTTTATACGAATCAATATCCAAAACAATATTGCGCGGGAAAAAATTTGGCATAATTTATCCAGTTAAAAAAAGCTGTTTAATATCCCGTGATTTTACTATGAATATCCCAACACCTTAGTATTAATCTCAAGTTTTCAATAATGACACCAATTCACCGACCTTATCATCATATTGAAGTAAATCGGCAGAATGAAAATCATAAACCCACACACTGATTTTTAATTGCTGGATTTTTAGTAATTCCTGAACCTGTGGGTAAGTTTTTAAATTTTCGACCTGATGCAAGGCATTATCGCGAATACATTCGAGCATATTTTTCGGAATGTGACTGGCTGAAAAGCCATTTTGGATAATCGCAAACCATTTCGCCAATTGCGGGGTAATCGCGGCTTGGTCTTTAAGTGCGGTTTTAATTGTGCTGCATTCAGTATGGGCACAAATCACAACATGACGAATTTTTAAATTATTTAGCGCATATTCCAGCGCCACCGCCTCACTATAATCACTATTTTCGGCATATGGCGGTACGACATTGCCCATATTACGCACAATAAAGACCTCGCCCACCCCGGATGAGGCAAAACTATTTGGATTTAAGCGACTATCGGAACAGGTAATAAATAAAGTATGCTCAGGATTGACATCTTCGGCCATGACTTCTGTGAGCTGCTTACGTTCTTTGGCAAAATCAACCAGATAACGCTGCATACCGTGTTTGAGAATTTCCTGCGCCGAATTTTCAATCCCCCACGACTCCAACAATTGTTTAATTTCCCCTTCGCGATTGGTTTCAAACCATAAATAGTCATCACTACCATTATTGGCATGAATGGTATCCCGTTGTTCCAAACTCATATTATGAAAAATTATCTTGATCCCATTTGTCGCAATAATTTGCGCGGTGGTAATCAGGTGGCTAGCACCAGAGGAATCCAGCCCACGAATATCGCTAAAATCAATTATTGCTACTTTAAGAGTCGTGTGTTCCAGCACATATTCCTGCAATTGATGCAAGCGATCAAACGACCAAAAGGTCATTCCACCGGTCAACCCCACCCGCATCACTGACTGGTTGCTCCATAAGCGGATATTGGTACGGGTCTTGAGCATTTTTAACGCCACAATTAAAAAGGCAATCGCGATCCCCGCCTGAACCCCTTCCACCAGATCGGTAACAATAATCGCAATAAAGGTAATCGAATAGACCAACGCTTCGCCGCGATCGGTTTTCCAGAAATGGACAAATTCGCGAACATTAATCATCGATAAACCAGCACTCAAGAGAATCCCCGCCAGTGCTGCCACTGGGATCCGCTCAATTAAGCCCGGAAAAAGATAAATTGAAGCCAAAATCACCAGCGAATGAATTATTGCCGAACGCCGGGTTTTGGCACCGGCAGCGATATTCACCGAAGAACGCGCAATTACCCCGGTTACTGGTAAACCGCCAAAAACGGCTGAGCCCATATTTGCCAAGCCTTGCCCGATTAATTCCTGATTGGGGTTATGTAAATCACCTTTGCCCATATTATCGACAGCACTGGATGACAACAGTGTTTCCAGTGATGCCAGCGCAAATACCGCAAAAGCACTTAACAGCAAATCACTCCAATTGGTAACCGCTTTGAAATCCGGTAATAACGGCAGATTAAATTTATGGGGAATTTGCCCCACCAATTGTAAATCATTCAACCCGCCAAAATAAACAATAAATGCCGGAATCGCTACCGCAATCAGCGGTGTTGGCGCTTTGGGAAAACAGCGCGGCAAAATTTTAAGAATCGCCAACGTTAATAGCGCCAGCGCTAATGCTAACGGATTCATCGCGGTAATATACTGACCGATATGCAATATTACATCAAAAACTTCATTCTGCGGTGGAGCCGGAAGCTGCAAGGCTTTAGGTAATTGTCCGACAATGATGATAAAACCGATCCCGGCAGTAAACGCGGCCACCACCGGCAGCGGGACTAGTTTGGAATAGCGCCCCAAGCGCAGCACCCCGCAAATAAGCTGCAATAATCCGCAAATAAGCCCAATAATTAACAGCCCAGTCATCCCGTATTGTTCGACATTGCTGGCAATAATTACCGCCATCGCTGCCGCCGGACCGGTTACTGCCATCCGTGTACCGCCAAACAATGCCGCCAAAATTCCACCAATTACTGCTGAAATCAAACCCACGCCGGGGTCAACCCCGGAAGCCATCGCGATTGCCAGCGATAGTGGAATCGCAATACACGCCACCGTAATTCCGGCAAAAATATCTTCCCGCCAATAGTCACGGCTAACCAAAGTCGCCAATTCACGTTTTAAATAGTCACCACCCCAATGCAGTTTAAGTTTCATTACCATCCCTTTTAAGTAATAAATTAAAACAGCTATTACCTAATTAATCTGCCATCACGAACCGGAAATTTGCCGTAGATTATTGCCGATATTGTTGGTAATCATGTCTAACGGCAAATCATTTTCATCACAACCAAATGGGTCTTCCAATTCTTCGGACAAGATTTCCAGGCCCAGCAAAGTATAGACTATCATCAAAATCAGCGGGATAATCAAATAACCAAATTCATCAACCCAGCCAAACGGGAAGATTAACGCGTAAAACAGTAAGCCCTGCTTAATGAAAAAAGCAAATGCCGCCGGAATTCCGGTATTGGCAATTCGTTCACAACCACCCAGTAAATCAATCAAATTGGCTAAATGAACATCCATTGCCATATATTGTTCAAAGCGGATTTTTTCTTCATCGCGCAAACGATTTAAAATCGCATACATTTGCTGGGCAATAAACACCACCGGATGATTAATCTTCTCTTTAACTCCCAATTGCGCCAGTTCACGCTCAATCGCCAAAACATCTTTTCGCAAATGCAGTTTCATCATCACCGGCAACACCTGCAAATACTGATAAAACTCCGGATAATTTTTTAACCCAACAAAATTTTCAAATTTTAAACCTAAGTTTCGGCAATTATTAACAATTCCACCCCATAAAATCCGCCCTTCCCACCAGCGGTTAAATGTGCTGTTGATCCGGAAGCTAACCAAAATCCCCAAAATAAAGCTGAAAATCAGGTGAAACTGCCCCAAGTTTAGGGCATCGATTTTGGCAAATTTAGTGGTATTTTTATCAAAGTACACCACTACCAAGGCATAGACAGCAATTACCACCATAATTGGAATTAGTTGGCGGAAGATTTTTTCTTTATAAAACAGAAACAGATGCAACAGCCAGGTTGACATATTCTGCGCTTTACCAAATCGCATCTAAACCTCCTCCAGCGAGCTAATTTGCTTGCCGCTTAAGGCACTCTGGATTGCAATATCCATCCGCCGCGCCGCAAAATCGCTACTGACTTGATTGAGCGTTTCCGAAAGCTGACGAATTTTATCACTAGCTTCGGCAATATTCGTAGGGCGCGGTTCCAGCGCGATTTTAAGTTTTAAACACGCCGCATTGATCCGGTTTAATTCCTCATCATCCAGAATTCCGGCATCGGCAATCAACGCTTTTTCTACCGAATCCAATAGTGCCCGCCCATCAACTACCGCTTCTTGATATTGACGTATAGCAACATCTTCACCGGCATGCTGAATCGAGTCCTGCAGCATTTGGCCAATTTGGCTATCATCAAGCCCAAAGCTGGGTTTCACCTCAACCCGGCTGCTCACACCGGTAGTCATTTCGCGGGCACTAACTGACAATAGCCCATCGGCATCAATCTGGTAAGTAATCCGAATCCGCGCTTGTCCGGCAACCAGTGGCGGAATCCCGCGTAGAGTAAATTTGGCCAACGAGCGGCAATCTTTAACCAGCTCCCGTTCGCCTTGCACCACATGCACACTCATCGCGGTTTGCCCATCTTTATAAGTGGTAAAATCCTGTGCCCGCACTACCGGAATAGTTGAATTTCGCGGAATGATTTTTTCTACCAGTCCACCCATGGTTTCAACGCCCAGCGATAATGGCGTGACATCCAAAAGTAACCAATCATCTTTTTTATTACCCGCCAGCACATTGGCCTGAATTGCCGCTCCAATGGCGACTACTTCATCGGGATTGATTGAAGTCAGCAGTTGCCGCCCAAAAAAGTCACTAACCGCGGCACGCACGGTTAACATCCGCGTTGAACCGCCAACCATAATGATTTCATCAATCTGCTCTTTTTCCAGTTTGGCATCGCGCAACGCTTTTTTAACCGGCAGCAAGGTTTTTTGTACCAATTGGCGCACCAGATTTTCGTATTCACTGCGGGTAATGCTCAGATTGACAATCCGTTTGTTCGATAATACCGCGTTAATCGCTACCCGTTCTTTCTCGGACAACTGTTCTTTGGCAAAGCGCGCTTTAATCAATAATTGTGCAGTATCTTCATCGGTAAGCTGCGACAAATTGGATTTTTCCAGTATATAACAGTATAGGCGGTGGTCAAAATCATCTCCGCCAAGGTTGGTATCACCACTAACCGCCAAGACCTCAAACACACCTTTTTGTAAGCGAAGAATCGAAACATCCAGCGTTCCACCACCTAAATCATAGACCAAAAAGGTTCCGTCATTATCACCATCAAGGCCATAGGCAATTGCCGCCGCCGTTGGTTCATTCAACAACCGCAGTACATTCAAGCCCGCCAATTCACCGGCATATTTGGTGGCTTGGCGCTGGGCATCATCAAAATACGCCGGAACGGTAATTACCACGCCTGCCGGCTCTTCACCCAAGGCATTCACCGCCAGATTCCGCAATTCCCGCAAAATATCTGCCGACACCGCGACCGGATCTTTAACGCCCTGACGGGTATTAATGCGGATATTTGAACTTTCAGCAACAAATTTATATGGGTAAGTAATTTCCGGATCTAAATCGGAAAATCCCCGTCCCATAAACCGTTTGATCGAAATTAGGGTATTGGCAGGATCGCTGATGCGCAATTTTTGGGCTTTACGTCCAACCGCTACTTCTTCGACGCCATAATTGACCACCGATGGCAATAATTTATGTCCATCGCTATCTGCCAACACCCCCGCTTCGCCACTTCTAACCGTTGCCACCAAAGAATTGGTAGTTCCCAAATCTATTCCTATTGCCACATTATGCTGGTGCGGCACCCCTGACATTTCCGGTTCGGCTATTTGCAATAATGCCATAATCGTCTCTTTCTGTCTTTATAAATTAGCAAGTATTCCATCAACTAACTGACTTAGTTTACTATAAAAAGCCAATTTCTTTAACGGCTCCCGAATTTTAGCATATTCTTTAACCATAAATAATTCGCCAATCTCAATTGCCAGTGTTTGAATTCGCCCTTTTAATTGGTTTTCAATATCTTCCAGCTCTTCAAAATCAGCCGCATTTTCGGCTTCAGAAATCCGTTCGCGCAGCTCAATTTGTTCCAGCAAAAACTCCGCCGGAAACGTGGTATCATGTACCAAATCAACTTCAACACCATAGTGTTTAAGCAAATAAATCGCCCGCAATAACGGATTAGTCAGGGTATCAAACGCCTGGTTAATATACCCAGAAAGCTGCAATGACAAAGTATTGTCACTCTCGCTAGCCATAACATAATTGTCCGGATGAAATTCTTTTTGTAATTCGCGATAACGTTGCTGCACTAGCAAGCCATCGACTTCATACTCTGGCGGTAAACCAAATAAGCGAAAATAATCATAGCTTAATAATTCATTGGTATTAATCATGGTAATTCTTAATTTCTCATACATAAAGGTTTCGTAACTACCGGAATATAAGGCAAGAACAAGGCGCATTGCAGACACGAGTGTCTCGCAGTTTACAAGATGAGTAAATAAGAAGCCTGGCAACGATGTTATTGCAAAAAAGTCCGCGTAGTTACATTCTTTAAAAACAAAATGCTCCCTAACTAGGAGCATTATTTTTATTTTGGTGATACACGCAGTATTATACAGTAAAACTTTCACCACAACCACATTCGTCTTTGACGTTGGGATTGGTAAATTTAAAACCTTCCTGCAAACCTTCTTTGGTATAATCCAAAACCGTACCATCAAGGAATTGCAAACTCTTGTTATCTACAAAAATTTGAATTCCATTTGATTCAAACATTACGTCATCATCTGCAGGACTATCGACAAATTCAATTTTATACGCCATTCCCGAACAGCCGGAAGTTTTAACTCCCAAACGTAAACCAACGCCCTTACCGCGTTTAGCTAAAAACGCCTGCACCCGTAGAGCAGCACTCTCAGTAGCACTAATCACAATTTACCCCTTATTATTTTTAGCTTTATAATCGGCAATTGCCGCTTTGATCGCATCTTCAGCCAGCACCGAACAATGAATTTTTACCGGTGGCAGTTCCAGTTCATCGGCAATATCGCTATTTTTAATAGTTTGTGCTTCATCAAGGTTTTTGCCTTTTAACCATTCGGTCACCAGTGACGATGAAGCGATCGCCGAACCACAACCATAAGTTTTAAATTTGGCATCTTCGATTAAACCATTTTCACCGACTTTAATTTGTAATTTCATTACATCGCCGCAGGCCGGTGCACCAACCATGCCGGTACCAACCGAGGCATCATTTTTATCTAATGTGCCGACATTGCGTGGATTTTCGTAATGATCAATTACTTTATTTGAATAAGCCATCTTTTGATACTCCATAACCGCCACCATGGTGGCACAATTTGCCTAATTTTTAATGTAAAATTACATCCCGCTCATCACTGTGAGCTTCCCATTTGTAACTGCTGACATCAATCCCGTCTTGGTGCATTTCCCATAACGGCGACAAGTCTCGCAATTTAGCGATTTTATCTTGCAATAAGCGTACCGCATAATCAATTTCTTCTTCGGTATTAAACCGTCCGATACTAAAGCGAATCGAACTGTGTGCCAATTCATCATTACGACCAATTGCCCGCAGTACATAAGACGGTTCCAGCGAAGCTGAAGTACATGCCGAACCGCTGCTAACTGCAATATCCTTGATTGCCATCATCAGCGATTCACCTTCAATGAAATTAAAGCTGACATTTAAAATTTGCGGAACACTGTGTTCCAAATCACCATTGACATAGACTTCATCAATTTGACGTAAACCATCAAGCAACTTATTACGTAAAAAGGAAATTCGCGCCAAGTCTTCAACCATTTCGCGCTTGCCTAATTCAAACGCAGCACCGATCCCGACAATTTGATGGGTCGGCAAAGTTCCGGAACGAAAGCCCCGTTCATGACCACCGCCATGAATCAACGGCAACAACCGTACCCGTGGCTTGCGGCGAACATATAACGCACCAATTCCTTTTGGTCCATACACTTTATGTCCGGAGAAACTCATCAAATCGACATCCAGTTCGCTCAGCGAGAAATCGACTTTACACACCGCCTGCACCGCATCAACATGGAAAATAATCCCGTGTTCTTTGCACAGTTTGCCTAATGCCGGAATGTCCTGAATCACACCCAACTCATTATTAACAAACATCACCGATGCCAAAATTGTATCAGGACGAATGGCAGCTGCAAATTTGTTCAAATCAAGCAGTCCATTACTCTCAGGTGTTAAATAGGTAACTTCAAAACCTAAACGCTCAAGTTCGCGCATGGTATCCAATGTTGCCTTGTGCTCGGTTTTTACGGTAATTAAATGCTTCCCTTTGTCAGCATAAAAATTTGCCGCACCTTTCAATGCTAAATTGATTGACTCAGTAGCACCGGAAGTCCAGATAATTTCTTTGCTATCACAACCAACCGCGGTAGCAACCTGTTGCCGAGCTTTTTCCACTGCGGCTTCAGCACTCCAACCAAAACTATGCGAACGTGAGGCTGGATTACCGAACTCATTGGTTAAATACGGCATCATTTCCTCTAAAACGCGGGGATCTAATTTAGTGGTTGCCGCATTATCCAGATAAATCGGTAATTGTAGTGTCATTTTAAATTTTATTCCTTAAGACTGTAGTTAATAAGTATGTATGACAATCATTGGTGTTAGGCTATTAATATTGGATATTGCCAAAGATGGATCATGCTTGAAATGTCCAAGCTTGAATCGCCAAACGCTCACTAGTTCCGGCAAAACATGATCTTACTCGGCTCATTAGTTTCCGCTTTACTCAGTAAATCCTGTAAACTAATTTTATCCAAGTAACCGTACATTTCAGTCGTCAATCCCGCCCATAGATCATGCGTTAAACATTTACGATTATCACGGCAATTACGATTCCCACGACAGGTACGAGCATCCATATCT
>CAZATM010000095.1:0-50626 GCA_964488065.1 uncultured Neisseria sp. | reverse complement strand
TGCTCTACCGGCTGAGCTACCGCTCCACAGTTTTAAATAGTTTGGCGTCCCTAAGGGGATTCGAACCCCTGTTACCGCCGTGAAAGGGCGATGTCCTAGGCCTCTAGACGATAGGGACAAAGAATTTTATTTTTGTTGAGAGTTCATACTATTCCAAATTTGAGTCAACTTGGAGTTAGCGGAACTTAACTCTTGGTTACCTTGCTGCAAATTAGTACTTGCGGCAGTAAACTTAGTCTGAGCTGCATTATAATCTTGCTGAGCTTGCTGTTGAGCTTTATTTGCATCATCCAATTTTTTCTTGGTTTTGCTAAGAGCTTCGGAAGCATCTTTTTGATCAGATTTAGCCTGAGTAACGCGATCATTGGCAGCTTGGTACGCATACTGTGCAGCTAACAGATCACTTTGTGTGTATGCATAGCAAACACCACTAATACTAACAATTATCGCAACTAAGTGCTTAAATTTCATATTTGGAAACTTAAGAATGGTGGAGCGGATGAGATTCGAACTCATGACCAACGGATTAAAAGTCCGCTGCTCTACCGGCTGAGCTACCGCTCCACAGTTTTAAATAGTTTGGCGTCCCTAAGGGGATTCGAACCCCTGTTACCGCCGTGAAAGGGCGATGTCCTAGGCCTCTAGACGATAGGGACACTATTTATAAATCATGGCGCGCCCGAAGAGATTCGAACTCCTGACCCCTTGGTTCGTAGCCAAGTACTCTATCCAGCTGAGCTACGGGCGCACTGATTTTTTCTCTAAGAGAAATGGCGGAGAAAGAGGGATTCGAACCCTCGATACGCTTTTTGGCGTATGCTCCCTTAGCAGGGGAGTGCCTTCGACCTCTCGGCCATTTCTCCAAATTCGCTAAGCTTTTGACTTAGAGAACGGTATTATAGCGAAGTCAGTCCGTGCTGTCAACTATTTTCTTAAAATAATTCGCCATGCTGAAAGGCTTGTTAATTAAGGTGTTGCTTTATATCCAAATAATAGTTAAATTATATTTTATGGCAAAAATTTGAATTATTCAGAATAAAATATTGTGGAAAACGGCTAAACCAGCTATAATATGCACCTTTAGTTTTAATATTTTTAATACTCATTGCTTTAGTCGGCGAACATTGTCATATCTAAAGTATTTTCTATGTTTTCTGTGTAAATATAATCAAAATACACTGTGAGTATAAAGTAGAGAGCCTGTCAGGTATTAGTTAAGATAATAATGCTATGGCGGATAACGGCTCAACAGCGGGAGAAATATTTAATCAGGGATTATGGACTTAAAGTTCATGATCGTTTTTTTGGGGCTATTTATGACAAATCAAGTGAATCCTGAGTTGTTGACAGATGCGGATATTTTGGGAATGTCGGATGCGGACTATATGAATGATGTTCAATTGGCATTCTTTAAGAACCGGTTACTAAAACTTGAAGCTGAGATGGTGGAAAATGCCAAGAAAACAACCCAAGCCTTTCAGGAGCAGGACACTAATTATATTGCCGATCCTTCTGATCGTGCGACAATTGAAGAAGAGTATGCTTTGGAGTTGCGTACCAGAGATCGGGAACGTAAATTATTGCAAAAAATCCGTTCCGCGCTAGAATCAATTGAAAATGGTGAGTATGGTTTTTGTGAAGATACCGGTGAACCGATTGGTTTAAAACGCTTGTTGGCGCGGCCAACGGCTTCATTAAGTATTGAGGCACAAGAGCGGCGCGAAAAAATGCAAAAACATTTTGCCGATGAATAAATAAAAAAACTCCGAGAAAATACTTCCCGGAGTTTTTTTATTTTATAACGCAAGTTTGCTGATGCCCAATTCTGTCAATTGTTTATCATCAACATCATTGGGGGCATTAGTTAATAAACACTGACCTTTGGTGGTTTTAGGAAATGCGATAACATCACGAATTGATTCGGCTTTACACATCATGGATGCTATTCGATCGAGACCAAAGGCGATTCCACCGTGTGGCGGTGCGCCGTATTGTAAGTTGTTTAGTAAGAAACCAAACTTATTCTGTGCTTCTTCAGCACCTATTTTTAGTGCCTCAAATACCTTGGATTGGATTTCCGATTGATAGATCCGGATTGACCCACCGCCTAATTCCCAGCCATTTAATACCATATCATAGGCGCGTGCAAGACATTCACCGGGGTGCGTTGCTAATTTATCCAGATGCTCAGCTTTCGGTGAGGTAAATGGGTGGTGGCAGGCAACGTAGCGATCTTCTTCTTCGTCATATTCAAACATTGGAAAATCAACTACCCATAGCGGCTTCCATTCGCCATGAGCTAGTCCTTTTTCGTGGCCGATTTTTAAGCGTAATGCCCCCATGGCTTCATTGACGACTTTGGCTTTGTCGGCACCAAAGAGTATAATTTCGCCATCCTGAGCGTTGGTCGTTTTTATTATAGTCGCCAGTTCTTCGGGTGTTAGGAATTTTACGATTGGCGATTGCAAGCCTTCTTCATTTGGTTTACTGGCGTCATTTACTTTAATATATGGTAATCCTTTGGCTCCATAGATTCCGGCAAATTTGGTCAATTCATCAAGCTCTTTGCGTGATAATGTAACGCTAGCGGGGAATTTTAATGCCACAATTCGGCCATTTTCAATTTCTGCAATGTTGCTAAAGACCTTAAAGGATGAGTTTTTGAGTTGCTCGGTCAAATCAACAAATTTTAATTCTTCAAGACGCAGATCTGGTTTATCTGAACCGTAATAATACATTGCATCTTGATAACTCATTACTGGAAATTCAGGTAATTCAACCCCGAGGACATTTTTAAATGCTTGGCGAATTAACCGTTCGGCCATGTTACGGATTTCGTCTTCACCCAGAAAAGATGTTTCAATATCGACTTGAGTAAATTCCGGTTGGCGATCGGCTCGTAAATCCTCATCACGGAAGCAGCGTACAATCTGGTAATAGCGATCAAAACCGGCAACCATCAATAATTGTTTAAATAGTTGTGGCGATTGCGGCAGGGCATAAAATTGTCCTTTTTGAATCCGCGATGGTACCAGAAAATCCCTGGCTCCTTCTGGGGTTGAGCGAGTCAAAAATGGCGTTTCAATGTCCAAGAAACCTTCATTGTCCAGGAAATTGCGGATTTCGCGGGTTAATTTAGTTCGCAGCATAATATTGTTGCGCATTTTTTGCCCGCGGAGGTCAATAATTCGATGGGTGAGACGATTTACCTCGCTAATGCCTTCTTCATCAACCAAAATTGGTGGTTGAGCGGCAGTATTTAAAATAGTGATCGTAGCGGCAACCACTTCAATTTTGCCGGTAGTTAGATCGGTATTGGGATTAGGGCGCAAGCGGACTTTACCGCTAACGGCAACGACAAATTCATTTTTTAAGCTATCGGCAGTAATAAAACATGCGCTATCGGGTTCAACGACAATTTGTAATAAACCTTCACGATCGCGTAAATCAAAAAATATCAATCCGCCTAGGTCGCGGCGCTTGTGCACCCAACCTTTTACCGTAATGTTGCGATCAATGTATGTCTCGGTAATTTTTCCACAGTAGTCTGTGCGTGACATTATTATTCCTTTTAAAGTCTTGTTAAAATTATTGTTATAAGTCATAGATTTTACCATGGCTGGCAGCTGGCAGTTGCTAAGATTAATGCTGGGAGCTAGGTATGAAAATGAAAAAACCACAGCCTAAGCTGTGGTTTAATTGAGAGAACTTTATAAGTCTTAGAATAAGTAACCAACTTTAAAATAAACAGTTGAATTACCATCATTTGGTTGTTGATTATTGAATGATTGATCGTATTTATAACCAGCAGCAACCAAAATTGTTTTAGCAATGTCATACTGAACTTCAGGGTTGATTGTATAACGGAAATCTTGTACGAAACCAGTTGTAGTTTGACCAGCCCACATTGGATTCCAACCATTCCATGCGACAGCTCCATTTCCTGACGGATCAACAGGTCCAGCGCCAACTACTGTTACAGGAGTATTGCCATCTTGAGTTGCATCATATGCTGTCATGTCAAGAGAGAATTTAAGGTTATTCATTAAGCGATATTCTGGTTTAACACCCAAACCATAATATTGGTTTAAGTTAGTCATGGTTGTACCATAAGTGTAGGTAGTATAAGGAATAACTTGGAAACCATTTGCTTCATCACCGAAGTATTGGAATGCATAACCAACTTTACCAGTAATTAAAGCTTGTGCGTAGTTTGAACCAGGAAACCCTGAGTTGCTTCCACTCATATACACTGAATCGTTGGCTTCAACGTTAATCCAGATATTATTCTTAGTTTGGATGGTTGAACCTAATGTCCATGAATTTGAAGTTCCGGCTTGTCCTTCATTAATAGACATATTATTATAGCCAGCGTATACGTTATTATTGAAATCTTGGAATGAATCCGCAAAAGCGACTGTAGAAGCACCTGCCACTAGAACTGCAACTAATAATTTTTTCATCGTCAAATCCTTATCTGTAAAGTTTGTTTTAATTAATTTTATCTACATTGTCTCAGCCGAACAAGTTGGCGAAAATGCTCTCGAATAAACACCATCGGCTCGATAGGGGTTATTTTACGGTCTAAACACTAAAATGGTCAAGAAAATGCCCGATAAAAATCTAAAATAATCGCTAGGATGTTGCAAAAAAAAACAGCCATCAGAAAAAATGGCTGTTTTTGAAATAATATACAAAAATACCTTGACATTATTTTTGTAATGTGCTTTGTTGGAATTTTCCAAGTTTGGCAACTAACTCTACAATTTGTTTTTGTGACGGCAAGAAAGTTGTTCTGAAGTGCAATGTCCCTGGCAATTGCCCAAAACCTGAGCCGGGAACAACACAAATTCCGGTTTCTTCCAATAATTGTAAACAATATTCTTCATCTGCGGCAATTTCTGAATTGTTGTAAAATTGGTGGTCTTCAGGTAATTCAAATTTTACGTAGGCATACATTGCGCCTTCAGGGTGATTGACACTGATACCATCAATTTTATTCAATTCGCCGCCAATGATTTGTGCTTTGGTGCGCAATTCATTTTGGATAGCGGTTTTTTCGGCAATGAATTGGGCATAGCTTTCTTCGCCGGGCTCGGGTGGGGCAACCATTAGATAAGTAACCATTTGACCAGCAACATTGGCACAAAGATTGATTGATTGGAGTTTAATTAGCTGGGCAAATACCTCATCCGGAACATTGCGTACTTCCATATAGCCACCGCGATGACCGCATTCGCCGGTAAAGCCCTTGGATACCGAGTGAAAACTGAATAATGTCACATCGGCAATTGTCATTTCGGTCATTACCTTAGCAAAAGAATGGAAATGTCCGGTTTTACTGTAAATGTTTTCCTGATAAACTTCATCGGCTAGAATTGACAAATTATGTTTACGGGCAAAATTGATAATCATTTTTATATTATCATATGATAATACCGCACCAGTCGGATTTCCCGGATTAATAACGGTTATTGCTCGTGGGTTGATTCCAGCTTTCAATGCCTGTTCGTAACTTTCTTGCAAGATTTCTTCGTTTAATTGCCAATGGTTCTCTTCATCTAAATAATAGCCAATGGTTTGTCCATTGACCAAGCTTAATGTTGCGCTATACATCGGATATTGTGGAATCGGGAGCATAATTCCATCCTGTGGGTTGCGAATTAATGCCATGATTACTGAGCGGGCTGCCATGCCGGCACCATCGGTAAGGATGATTCGATCGGGATTACTGCTGATTCCATCACGGCGGGAAATAAAATCTGCTACCGCCTGGCGGACAAAATCAATACCGGCGCTGGTTGAGTAAGCACCCAATCCTTCAGGAATTTGCTCTAAAATATATTTTGCCCGGCGAATTGAGTCAGCCGCAAAAACACCGGTTAAGGATTTATTTAGTAATTCCGGATATTCGAGTAAACTCAAAATTTCACGGATGTAGGTTAATGGTTTTTGATCAAAGGTGTGGGGATTGCCAATATTGCAATAGATGATTTCTTTTCCTTGCTTCTGCAATTCCTGTGCCCGGGTGGTGACCCGTCCACGAACCGCATATTCAGCATTCAGTAAATTTTGGCTTAAATTGTCGATAGTTAGCATAATATTCTCAAATGTGATAATAAAAAAGTGATGTTCTGCATGATAAGGATGTTATCATCAAGTTATTGATTTTTTTACGGTACGCTGATTTTATACTCATAATCAGCGCGCAAAATCATCAAAGTCAATAACTTAGCGCTAAAACATAGCTAGTGCGGAACAGCAGGTCATAAAAAATTAATCAATTGTTAGTTATGAATTCAGGGATTGCCGGCATTTGTGGCGATATGGTCAGAACTTCGTAACCAGTATCGGTGACTAGCACGGTATGTTCAAATTGTGCCGACAGGCTGCGGTCTTTAGTTACTGCCGTCCAACCGTTATTTAGGAAGCGGATTTGGCGTTTTCCTTGATTAATCATCGGTTCAATCGTGAAAATCATTCCGCTTTCAAGTCGTGGACCGCTTTTAGGGCGACCATAATGTAAGACCTGAGGTTCTTCGTGAAAACCTTTACCGATTCCATGCCCACAAAATTCCTGCACTACACTATAAGCATGCTTTTCGGCGTGAGTTTGAATAGCAAAACCAATATCACCCAGATAGTTTCCCGGTTTTACCTGTTCAATTCCTTTCCACATACATTCATAGGTGACCTGTACCAGTCTTTTGGCATATGGTGGAACTTTATCACCAACTAAAAAGGTTCGCGAAGTATCGCCATGATAACCGTTTTTATAGACGGTAATATCCAGATTAACGATATCACCATTTTTTAGCGGTTTTTCATTGGGGATGCCATGACAAATTTCACTATTTACCGAGGCGCAAATCGAGTTTGGATACGGTCTGCCGCGGGGATCCGGTTGATAATTTAACGGAGATGGATATGCCTGTTGAATATTAACTATATAGTCATGACATAATTTATCCAGCTCTAGCGTGGTAACACCTGGTTTTACCAATGGTGCTATATAATCAAGAACCTCGGCAGCAAGTACGCACGATATGCGCATTAATTCAATATCTTCAGGTGTTTTTATTATAATTGGCATGTTTTTTCCATCTTATTTTTGGGGATTTTGTTAATAAGGAGGTTTAGTAATCAATATCCATCGCTTGGCGAATTTTTTTCAGATTGCCGGCTGCTATATCACGAGCACGCTGGCAACCGTCACTGATAATTCGTTTTACTGCCGGTAAATCTTCTTGGTATGGTTTGGCATTATCCTGAAATATTTGTTGCTGGCGATTTATTTCATCAATCAATGGACCTTTGCAGTCAAGGCAGCCAATACTAGCGGATAAACATCCCATCTCTGCCCAATCACGCACTTCTTGTGAGCTATAGATGCTATGCAATGTCCAAACTGGACAGGCATTGGGATTACCTTTATCCACTCGTCTAACCCGTGCCGGGTCGGTGACCATGCCGCGAATTTTATCACAAACTTCGTGTTCTTTATCATGAAGATTGATGGTGTTGTCGTTGCGGTGTGACATTTTTTGTCCATCTAATCCGGTGACTCTTGTGCTTTGCGTGCTAATAATTTGTGGCTCGTTTAAAAATACCCGTCCCTTGTTTTCAAGGAATGCGAACAGTCGCTCGCGGTCATTGTGCTGAAGATTAATAGCATCAAGCAATAAATAACGGGCTTTTTCCAGCGCCGAATCTTCGCCATCTTGTTGAAATTTTGCCAACAATTCGCGGTACATGGCGGCTTTTTTGGTTCCCAATTTTTTGATTGACTCTTCAGCCAACTGTTCAAAACCATCTTCACGACCATAGAGGAAGTTAAAACGGCGGGCAATTTCACGGGCAAATTCAACCTGAGCGACTTCGCTATCCTTGATTGCTACTTGCGTAACATCATAACATAATAGCGCACTTGCATAAAATAACGGTAATCCAATTCGACCGAAGCTGCTTAAATCAGTATGCTCTAAGGAGTTGCTGATTTCTTTATATCCCGGAATACGCTCTAGCCATCCCAACGGCGTAATACCGGAGAGTAGTGCCACCAATTCCGCATGTTCCGGGATTTTTGACTGAATAAATATTGTTGCTTGAGAGGGGTCTATTCCCGCGGCCAGCCAGTCAATTACTGTATTATAAACATATTGTTGGCGAAGCGGTTGTTGCTGGAAATCAATAATAAATTGATTGGTGTCGGCAACCATAAAAAAACAATCATATTGATATTGCATTTTTCGCCAATTTACTAGTGCGCTCCAATAGTGTCCTAAATGTAGGGTTGGGCGTGGCGACATTGAGGCTAGTGCGCGAATGGTATTCTGGTTCATTTATTGAATCATGGCAAAAATAGCATGAACCATTACCGAGTAAAGTGGTTGCATTATAAAGTTTAATCCACCCATAAGTAATAGTATCACCAAAATCCACATTCCATAACGCTCAGTTTTGGCGTAATTTTGTGCGGTTTTTTCCGGTAATAGTGAAAAAACTATCCGTCCGCCATCTAACGGGAGTACCGGAAGTAAATTCAAAATAAACAAACTGATATTAATACCGATTCCCGCCTGTGACATTAAATTTAGCGGTACGCCAAAATAACCATCAATATAATACGAAGATTTTAAAATTAGCGCCCAAATTAATGCCATCGCCAGATTGGATAGCGGACCAGCGAGCGCGATCCATAATAAGTCTTGTTTAGGTTTTTTAAGTTTGCTAAAATTGATTGGTACAGGTTTTGCCCAACCGAAAATAAAACCAGCTCCACCGGACATTGCCCCCAGAACTATGCTTAGCAATGGGAATACAATCGTTCCAAATGGTTCAATATGATGGAGTGGGTTTAATGATAACCGTCCATAAAGTTTGGCGGTATTGTCACCATATTTATTGGCGGCAAAAGCATGTGCTGCTTCATGTAGGGTTATGGCGAAAATTAGCGGTATGATGTATACCGCTATCGTTTGAACAACAGATAAATTACTCATTAAGACTGCCTGATTTCCTTAGAATGTGACTTTTTTTACGTGTTTACTCAAGATGCTGCGGAATTGATCTTGAATGCGTTTCAAGGCGCTAGCGGTATTGGCTTCAAAACGTAATACCAGAACTGGAGTTGTGTTTGAAGCACGCACCAGGCCAAAACCATCGCTATATTCTACCCGCAAGCCATCAATGGTAATTATTTCACGCGAACCTTCAAATTTGGCGTTTTTTTGTAATTTTTCGATGATTTTGTGTTGCTCACCCTCTTCAACATCAATATTTATTTCCGGTGTTGATACCGAATTTGGCAACGCATTTAATAATGCCGAAGGATCGTCAACCTGAGCCAAAATTTCAAGCAAGCGTGCACCGGCATAAACACCGTCATCGGTACCATACCAGCGATCATTGAAGAATAAGTGTCCAGACATTTCGCCAGCCAATAACGCACCGGTTTCTTTGATTTTTGCCTTGACAAAAGAATGTCCGGTGCGGCACATAATTGGCTCACCTTTGTGTTCTTTGATCCACTCCGCCAATAGGCGTGACGATTTCACATCGTATATAATTTTACCATGCGGATTTTTACTCAATATATCCGCGGCATAAAGCATCATTTGCCGATCCGGGAAAATAATATTGCCATCTTTGGTCACGACTCCCAAACGATCGCCGTCGCCATCAAATGCAAAGCCGATTTCACTCTCAGTAACTTTCAGCGCTTGGGTCAGGTCGGCTAAATTTTCCGGTTTTGAGGGATCTGGATGGTGGTTGGGAAAATTACCGTCAACTTCACAAAATAACCCTAATACTTTACAGCCCATGCGGCGATAGAGTACTGGTGCTATTTTGCCGGCCACGCCATTACCTGCATCAACAACTAAGGAAATCCGTCGTTGAAGTTTGATGTCGCTGGTGATTTTGTTGAAATAAGCTTCGGTTATATCTTCATGATAGTGAACGCCTTCGCCTTGACAAATTTGTTTTTTCTCAATCCGTTGGCGGATGTTCTGGATTTTATCGCCGGATAGTGTATCTCCAGCCATCACCATTTTTAAGCCGTTGTATTCAGGTGGATTATGGCTACCGGTAATCATGACTCCTGAGAAAGTTTTTAGTTCATAATTGGCGAAGTAAACCATTGGAGTTGTGACTTCACCAATATCATAGACATTACAGCCAGTACTTAGAATTCCGTTGATTAAACTTTTTGCGAGCATCGGGCTGGTAAGTCGTCCATCATAGCCAACTACTAATCCCTTGACTTTATGTTCTACCGCGATTGAACCCAAAACCTGTCCAATTAATTCAACTGTAGCCGGGGTTAGTTGGGTTTCAACTATTCCACGAATATCATAAGCTTTAAAAATTTCTGCGGCGAGTTTTTTCATAAAACTAATTCCTTTTTTAATGCTGTTTTCTAGCATATTTTTGGTTTAATTTGTTAGGTAATTATTTGATATTTGCCAGATTATAGCTAGCTCTACGAGCTCTAATTACTCAAATGATGACTATCTAATATATCTATACGAATGTTTAAATGAATAATGTTATAATATGGCAATAACTAATAATTGTAGCATAGTATTGTTAGCTATTGATTTAGAATTTGTGAATCATGCTCTTTGACGGTGTGGCTTTGGTTTGCTGGTTATTCTGAAGTCCTTGGGTGAGTGATATTTTAGCCGTAGTTAAGGTTGATTAGTATAGTGAGAATAAGAAAAATAATTTTTTGAGGCGTAATTATTTTGACGAATTAATAATAGTAAAGATTAGTTGTTGTAATTTAGCACTCATTGAAGTTATAGTTATTTGTGGTTGTGTTATTCAATATAGATCTAATATTGAGGTAGCAAATTGTTTAAATTGATTATCTTGTGTGCAGCTGGTGAAAAACTTTAGAATAATCACAATGTCTCATGCCTGTTACTATGTCATAGTTAATTTTAAGAAGAACGTGCTTAGGTTGTTAACTGAACGCTGTAGAATTTTTGTTGATAGAGTATATATATTTTGAATTTAAAATCCCTCCGAAAGCTTATCGTTAAAGGAATCCTAATTCTAGTTGGGGTCTATCTGTCAATTATTGTTGTTGCCGGTCTGGTTATTGGTTACACTTTTATCAATATTGATAAGTACAAGCATAAATTACAAGAAAGTATTTTTAATCGCACTGGTTATGTTTTGTCGATTGGTTCAGTTAATACTGGGCTTCAACATGGCTATTTGCCGGAATTAACCATTAATGATATTCAATTAACCAATTCGAAAGATCACAAGCAAAAACTGCAAATTAAGCGCGTTAATATTGTTCTTTCTTATGCCAGCATTATTAATTTTGAACCGGTATTTAGAAATATTGAATTTGATGGCAGTGTGCTAAATATTGTTCACACCGCAGATGGAAGCCTGGTTATAAATGGAATTAATCTAAATGATCCTGATAGCCAGACGCTTGCCAATACTAAAGCCAATAAAATTGACTTTGAAAAATGGGCTTTAAAGCAAAGAAATATCTCGTTAGATCATATTGATATTAATTATTTGGATAGTAAAAACGGTTTACCGTTAATGGAATTTAGAAATTTAGGAATCGGACTAGAGCATAAATTATGGTCACGGCACCGTTTATTTATTGATGTCGCGACTAAAAATTATCAAAATGTTATTGAAGCTAGCCTGGTCTGGAAGGGTGATAAATTTGAAGACTGGGAAAAGTGGAAGTTTGGCGAATTAAAAGTTAGTCTTCTTGGCGGTGGACGCAATGTTTTAACCCAATTACAGCAATATATTCCCTCAATTGGCGATGATGAAAAATATCGTGCTAATACTGCTTTGGACGTCGTATTTGAAAAAGGGCGTTTGCAATCGTTGGTTGCTAACTTTGATGTTAATAATTTTAATTTGGCATTGGCAAATGCTGATATTGTTAATTTTCCTAAATTGGGTGGAAATTTAACTATCCGCCTAGCAGATAAAGAGTCATATGTTATTGAGGCGCGTAATCTTCAGTTTGTCACCAGTAAAGGTTCATTATTTAATAATTCACAAATTAACGGCAGCTATGTTTACGATAAACATGGCAATGTAACCCTAACCAATACTAATTTATTTGCTTTAAATAATATTATAAGTTTATTTGATATTACTCGCGGTTTAACTATTAATGGAACGATTCAATTTGTTAGCTGGAATTGGGGTGGTTCGTTATTCAAGCCAACCAATTTTGGCTTGAATGCTAAGTTCAATGATATTTCGGTAGTATCGTCTCGTCCGGATATTCCAAGTTTAAGTCATGTTAGCGGTAGTGTTAATATTGGTGATAAACAGGGTAAAGTTGATTTTAGTTTAAAAGATAGTGTCCTAAATTACGATGAAATGTTTTTAATTCCCTATGAGTTTAAATCGCTAACCAGTAGTGTTGAGTGGAAGATTGATGCCAAGAAAAAGCTCACGGTAATTTTGCATAAAACGCCATTGGTTACTAAAGATTTTAGTGGCTGGGTTAGTGGTGAATATACCCATAATCCGGCAACGCCAGTTGACCCGGACTACTTGATCATGTATGCTCACGTTGATCGGGTTCAAACCAGTAAAGTCGGAGATTATTTACCAAAATCAATTCCAATGAGTGTTCATGAATGGTTGAATATGGGATTGGTTGGCGGCTATGGTAATAATGCCGATATGATTTTGCGTGGACCAATTAGTGATTTTCCATTTCAAAATGGTAAGGGTTTATTTTATATTACGGCGGATTTGGACAATGCCAAATTGCAGTATGTAAAAGACTGGCCGATGATGGAAAATATCCGTGGGCAGTTTATCCTAAAAAATACCAATATCACCATTAAAGCCAACTCTGCCAAATTGTCCGGAAATGATCTTGAATCGGCCTTAGTGGTTATTCCGGATTATAGTTCAGCAACCGGTGTCTATTTAGTTGCCGATGGTCAGGCTAAAGGTACGACGGCTAATTTTATGACTTACCTTAAAGGGACGCCGATTAGCAAAGTAATTGGTGATTTACCGGATAAAATCGCGTCATTAGGAAATGGACAGTTAAATATTCACCTAAAAGTTCCATTTAATGAACCCAAGCATACCGAGGTAAACGGTAATTATCATTTTATTGATAATTCGTTGCAGTTTGATATGCCAATTCCGTTACTTACTCATGTCAATGGTAATTTGGGCTTTACCCATCATGGTGTTGATAGTCAGGGGATAGATGTCATCGCATTAAACTCGCCGGCAAAATTAACGGCCACTACCGCTAAAAACGGCACAATGAGCTTCAATGTTGATGCTCCACAATTGGATTTTCAGGAACTGGCACGTTATTATTTGCCGCCATTTACTAATCTTATTAGTGGGCGGGCACCGACACAAATTTCCTTTTCAGTTGGCAAGGGTGGTATTCAAGCGCTACAGGCTAATAGTAATTTGCAGGGGGTAACAATTGACCTGCCGAAACCGTTAAATAAAGTCGCCACTGAGAGCGAAAACATGAATTTTGTTATGGTTCCACAACGCGGTGATGGTGTTAATATTAATTGGTCATTGGGTGCTCTATTACGTGGAACTCAACATATCGCGGCGAAAAATTCAACTCTAAGCGGGCAAGTTGCAATTGGACAAAATGTTAGTTATTTACCGCAACAAGCCGGTGTACCATTGAGTGTTAATGTTAATTTAGCGGAAATTCCAATTAGTGAATGGGTTATTACTGCTAGCACGATGGTAAAAACGATTAAACAGCTAAAAGAAGAATCGGCACTGGTGGAAAAAAATGCTAGCGGTGCTGAATCATTAGCGGCATTGGCGCAGACTTTTAAAACCCGCAACATTCATCATTATTCAATTTTCCCACTGCAAATTAATGCTAGTAGCGATAACTTTATGCTTGGTAAAAGCGAGCTTAAATCTGGGCGGGCAAATATTGTGGTTGATGAAAACCAGACTTATTTTAATCTGTACTCGTTAATGGCTAGCGGTTATGGTAATTTTAACTATCGCGACCATCAGGTTGATTTGCAGTTGGATAAATATTTTATTGTGAAGAAACCTGCAACTAATATTGCCAACGCTCATGAATCGCAGGTGGTGTTTGATTTGCCGCCAGCTACCAAAATGGCGGAGAGTTTGCCGGATATTTCATTGGTTATTAAGAATTTGTTCTTCTACAACCATAATCTGGGAAAAGTTAATGCTTCATTGCATCAGGATGGTAAAAATTTAATCCTGAAAAATGGAGTCTTGCAAAACAAAGATGCAATATTTAATTTCTCGGGAGTAAATTATTGTTTTGCCTGCGGCGAAGAAGTTGCGTATGTTGATTTTCATGGGGTTGGCGATGTTCAAAATCTAGGAAGTCAACTGGAAAAATTGAACCTTGGGCAGGTTGTTAGTGGCGGTAAAGGTAAGGCTGAAGTAAATCTAGAATGGAACGGAGGTTTCCAAAATTTCAACATCCTGCAAACGGTAGGTTCGATTAATGCGCATTTTGAAGCTGGAAAATTCTTGAAAGTAAACCCAGGTTTACTTGGCGGATTGATGAGTATAATCAATCTACAAGGAGTGTTTGAATTTGGTTCAGGCGATGTTAGTGACATCTTTAAACAGGGGTTTTTCTTTAATACGCTGGATTTGAATACCAATATTTTGGCTACCCGGTTGGAACTGAAAAATATTTATATTTCTGGACCACTGGCGAATGTAAATAGTTACGGGGCGGTAAATTTTGGTAATCGGACCGTTGATGCCTATGTTGCAGTAGCACCAAAATTGGGTGTGGCGGTAGCACTGGCTGCGGGGGTGGTCACTCTTGATCCATTGGTGGGGATTGCGGTTTATCTGGGTGAATTGGCTTTCGATGATCCGCAAAATAAAGTCTTTACTCAGGGTTATCATGTTTATGGTGATTTAAAGAAACCGACAGTAGAAAGTTCTAAAGTCAAAGATATGAAATATGCGCCGGCAAATTTATTTGTTAGTGAAAGTTCAATATGAATTCACGGCTAAATATTGCGCTTATTCAGATGATCTCAACACCAAATGTTGCCGAGAATCTAGTTAAAGCTGAGGAGTTAATTGCTCAAGCATGTGCTAACTCCGTTGATTTGGTGGTGTTACCTGAGTTCTTTATCCAAATAACTACCGCAGATGATGCCAGACGATTTAATTGTGCTGAAAATCTGGGATCCGGCGCTATTCAGCAGTTTATGACAGAGATGGCAATTAAATATCAATGCTATCTCGTCGCGGGTACGATTCTAATTAAACACCTAGCTACACAAAAATATTACAATACTTCGATTGTTTTTGATCCGCATGGAAAGCAAATTGCAGTGTATAATAAAATTCATCTTTTTCGCTTTTATGATGGCATCCAGCATTATGATGAGACGATGACTTTTTCTGCAGGAGAGGAGATTGTAACGTTTGAGATAAATGGCTTCAAGCTTGGGTTAGCAATTTGCTACGACTTGCGCTTTCCTGAATTGTTTCGCCAGATGGGGATTGTGGATGGAATAATACTTCCTTCGGCATTTACCTATGCAACTGGTTTGGCGCACTGGGAGCTATTATGTAAAAGTCGTGCAGTTGAAAATCAGTGTTATTTTGTCGGTGTCAATCAAGGTGGAGTTCATGTAACCGGTCGCCACACCTATGGACATAGTTTAGTTATTAATCCATGGGGCGAAGTTGTAACTGAGTGTGCCGAAGGGGAGCAAGTTCTTTATGCACGACTTGAACGTACCAAAATCAATGAGGTGCGCAAGAAATTGCCGGCATTAGAACATCGTGTTTTGTAAAAAACCAGCGGTAATAACCGCTGGTTTTTTATCATTCATTAAGTCAATTCGATTAATGTATTAAATATGTTTAATAGCGATTTTATCATTGAATGCAATAATCAGATAACAAACTATCGTAATTGCCATGAATATTGCGCTAATCATGGTAATTGCCGGAATTCCCCAGTGAGTTTGTACCCAGCTTGAATAAACTTGTCCTAGATAAGTCCCAACACCGGAAGAGGTAATAATAAATGAAACAATCCGCGGTGATGGGTGCTCAACCAATAATGTCGCATAAGATATGCTGGAAGAATAAATAGTTGCGCAGCCTAAACCCAAGATGGATATTGCAATATACATCATCATTACGGTAGTAGAGTGATTGATGATGAAATAAGCGGCTAATGAAATAATTGCTGAAATGATAATGTATTTGTTTACTTTAATAAATCTAACTGCAAAGCTGGAAATAAAGCATCCTACCGCATACATAATCCAAAATAATGTAACCCCGAAATCAGAGGCTGATTCGCTTAAATGTTGGTATTTGGTCAAATAGGCGGCAACCCAATATGTATAACCAATATAAGACATAAAATAGAAAAATATAGCAATTCCTACTAACCAGACATTAATATTCCATTTGGAGAACTTTTGGGTGGGGCTTTTTTCTTCTGAAACATTAGGTAATACTGCGCGGGTACATAAAAAAACAATTACGGCAAAGATAATGATAACTGAAAAATAAACCGCTTGCCACGAAAAATGTTTCTCAACCATCCAGCCAGCAATCATTGGATACACCAATGAACCGATACTAAACCATAAATCCAGTTGATTCAATTTTGCGGAACGATCTTTTCCCTCAAAGGAGTGAACAATCAGAAAATTCGGGATTGTTACGATAACACCAAAACAAAATCCCAGCAATATTAGGATTGGGATTAAGAGTTCGGCAGTATGAATGAAGAACATTGCTGTAGTACAGAGGACATAAATTACCGCACCAATATAAATTTCTTTGCGCACCGACATGAAATTGACAATATAGCCATTTAAGAATTGAAAAATTAACATTCCAAACATGAAAAAGCTAAAAACAAATCCAATGTAGCCTAGATCTGATTTAAAGTAATCCGCTGCCGGTTGGGTAATCACAAAAGGTAAAACTACCGCGATACCGGTAACGCAAGTAAGACTGTAAGATAACCACGAAAGTTTGGTCAAATTACTTTTAGTATTGAAGTCCATTTGTATAATCCTTGTTTAATAATGCACTTTATTAGCATAAGGTCTTTATTATGCGCCGATTGTGCCAAAAAAACAAGGGGTGTAAAAATACCCTTGACAAGATGGTGGATTTAGTGAATGGCAAAATAAAAACCGAGAACAAATTTTTTATTGTCTCGGTTTTAATTAAATTAATTATAACAACATGATATTGCAATCGATGACTTAGCGGCTATTTTTTAAAACCACTAAAATTACTTAATTACAATAAAATCGTAAAAAATATTTTAAATTAAGCATTAAAATTTTGATTAACAAAGTCCCAATTTACCAATTTCCAAAATGCTTCCATGTAGTTAGGGCGGCTATTGCGATAGTCGATATAATAAGCATGTTCCCACACATCACAAGTCAACAATGCTGTATTATTGCTTGTTAATGGTGTTGCTGCGTTTGATGTTGAAACTAACTCTAAATCTCCAGCTGGAGTTTTAACCAACCACCCCCAACCTGAACCAAAAGTTCCAACACAAGTTGCGGTAAATTGTTTTTTGAATTCTTCAAATGAACCAAATTTTTTATCAATTGCCGCCTTAATTGCGCCAGTTGGTTCACCACCACCATTAGGTGACAAGCAATTCCAGTAAAAACTATGATTCCACACTTGGGCGGCATTATTGAAAATTCCACCGGAAGATTTTTTTACGATTTCTTCGAGACTGGCATTAGCAAATTCGCCGTCTTTTACCAAATTATTAAGATTGGTTACATAGGTTTGGTGATGTTTACCGTAATGATATTCCAGGGTTTCTTTAGAAATGTGTGGTGATAGTCCATCAATGGCATACGGTAATTGAGGTAATTTATGTTCCATAAGGTACTCCTAAGAAAATATTTTTATTGTCAATGCTTGACCCAGCTAAGAGCTGGCATCGAAAACAATTAAAAAAGCAGCAGAGTATACCAGATTTTAGGATCGCTGCTGGTTTAAAAATGAATTAAATTTGCAGACAATAGTTTACCATATTACCCTGATATTGTGAAAAAGATTGATACTGCCGCTGGTAGGTAGATTACAATACTGCGTAAGTTAGATGCAATTAATATTTTCGCCAAAAATAAATTTAATAAATCTGGCGGAGTTTTTTATAAGCTTGTATTACTAACATCTCGATATTTTATGGTTAACATATAGATTTGTATGGTTTTATGTACTGGAAAGCGCGAGCAAAATTGGCGGATTATGATGGTGAATTAATAAATCAGCGTGATAATCATTATTATGCGTAGCATCACTAATTGAATTATGACTTTTCTTTTAGACTAATGCACGATGTTAACTTGTTATAGAATTTACCGAAATTTTGCAATAAAGGGGAAGATATGTCTAAAGCAATCTATGCAGGAAGTTTCGATCCGATAACTAATGGTCATTTATGGGTAATTAAGCGCGCAGCCGAAATTTTTGATAATTTGATCGTTGCAGTTGGTAATCATCCAGATAAAAACTATACTTTTTCGGTTGCGGAAAGAATTAGTTTATTACAAGATTGTACCGCAGAATTTTCTAATATTCAAATTGGTGAATTTAGTGGTGAGTTTTTAGTAAACTATGCCATTAATCAACAAGCAAAATATATTGTTCGAGGAATTCGTAATGTTAATGATTATGAATTTGAGCGCACCATTCGCTACATTAACTCGGATGTGTCTGATGAAATTAATACCATTTTTTTGATACCTCCGCGCGATTATGCGGAAGTGTCATCCAGTTTGGTAAAGGGCTTTGTCGGTAGTCGCGGCTGGCAGCAAATTGTGGCTAAATATGTGCCGGAAATTGTAGTAAAGGCATTAATTAATAAAAGCAATAAGGATTAGTATGAAGAGAATTGATAATAAAAAAAACAATAATGTTAATTTGGCAAAGAGTATTGCCATGTTATGGCGTGATGTCAATAAATTTGAGCAACCCGCTGATGCGGTGCTATCAAAGTTTTTCCGCGATCATCGTGAGTTAAAAGCTTTTGAGCGAGGAATTGCGGCTGAAACGGTTTATACCATGCTGCGCAATTATTACAAAATTACGGCAATTATTCCGGCCGCTAATGGGTTACAAATGATTGCCTATACTTGGCAGCATTTTTTAACTTTGGCTCCGGAGATTAACAAAAATATTCCACTGGCTGAATGGGAGGGGGTAAAGAAATTATCGCCGCCGGATTTAAGCACTAGTGAATTTCCTGATTGGTTGCAAAAGCGCCTAGCATTGCATTATGATGAGACATTTATTCGTGATTTGGCAGAAGCTATGCTGAAACCAGCTAATGTGGTTTTGCGGGCAAATACTTTAAAAATATCTCGTGATGAGTTAATTGCTAAATTTGCCGAACAAGGAATTTCAGTATCACCAACCGCTTATTCTCCATATGGGCTAGTGCTTAAGGAAAAACAGGGGTTGATGAATAATCGCTTATTTTTGGATGGTTGTGTCGAAGTCCAAGATGAATCCAGCCAGTTAGCGGGGATGCTGTTAAGTCCTAATCGCGGTGAGATGGTAGTGGATTTTTGTGCCGGTAGTGGTGGCAAAACATTATTATTTGGCATGATGATGCGCAATAGCGGGCGAATTTATGCCTTTGATGTTAATGAACGCCGTTTAAATAACCTTTCGCCACGCTTGGCACGCTCGGGATTATCCAATGTTTATCCGCAGTTGATTAATTCCGAAAACGATACTAAGGTTAAGCGTTTGGCTGGGAAAGTCGATCGGGTATTTGTCGATGCACCATGTTTAGGTTTGGGGACTTTACGCCGTAATCCGGATTTAAAATTTCGCCAGGATGAGCAAGCATTAATTGAAATTAACCGTAAACAGCAGGCAATTTTAAATTCTGCCGCGCGGTTGGTTAAAGAAAATGGTTATCTAGTTTATGCAACCTGTAGCATTTTGCCGGAAGAAAATGAAGATATTGTTAATGGTTTTTTAACAAGTCATCAGGAGTTTGAAATTGTTCCGGTAACGCAGGTAATTAAAGTTGATGGGCTAGAGCTAAGCAATGATAAATATTTACAAATTTATCCTCAAACTCATGGTTGTGATGGTTTTTTTGCGTGCTTAATGCAGCGGAAAACAGAAACGACAGCGTTGTAATAGAGTGTGTTGGTTTATGATTAAGCTCTGTCTATATTTGGTTTGAGAGTGGGAGAATTATATTTTCTAGTGTAGCGATAATAAAAACGCCTCGGTAAGACGAGGCGGTTTTTTATTATATGACAATTATGCTTTACGGCGATACGGTAGATACACCGGTTCCCACATATAATCATCAATTAAATCCACAATTTGGGCGTCTGACAATTTACCCAATGAACTTAATCCTTGGGCGCAAGCTTCTTTGGCTACGGCAATGGCAATATGCCGCGATACTTGCCGTACCTCTTTTAGTGGCGGTAGTAAGTTGGCATTTGGATCTTGTTTAGCCGGTGACAATTCAGCTAATGCTTTGGCAGCGGTTAAGAACATGTGATCAGTTACCCGTGAAGCATTTACGGCACGAATACCCAAGCCAATACCCGGGAAGATGTACGAGTTGTTTACTTGGTCAATCCGGCGCTCTTTGTCACCAGTCATATACGGAGTAAATGGGCTGCCGGTTCCGACAATCGCTTTACCATTGGTCCATGCTAACACATCGTGTGGATGGGCTTCACATTTAGCTGTCGGGTTAGAGAGTGGGAAAATGATCGGACGTTCGCAATTTTTCGCCATTTGTTCAATCACTTCACGGCTAAAGGCGCCTGTTTGTCCACAAACACCGATAATCATTGTAATGTTGGCATTTGTAACCGTTTCGAGGAATGAAATATCGCTGCTATTTTCAATATTCCAATTTTCTAAAGTTGCCAGTGGTTTTAAAAATGGCTGTTGGAAATCCAAGCTTTCAACCTGATCGGTAATCAAACCGTAGCGATCAACCAAGAAAATATTATTCAGTGCCTCATCACGGGAAATCCCTTCTTCGATCATCGCATTAACAATCAGATTGCTAATGCCAACTCCCGCCGAACCGGCACCTAAAACAGCAACTTTTTGTTTAGTTAACGGAATCCCGGATGCGGTAATTCCGGATAATAATGCACCAACTACAATAGACGCAGTTCCCTGAATGTCATCATTGAAAGTACATAATTGATCTTTGTAACGGTTTAATAATTTTAGAGCATTGGCTTGAGCAAAATCTTCCCATTGCAATAATACATTAGGAAAGCGCTTCTTAATGGCTTGCACAAATTTTTCGACAAAATCATCGTAATCTTTGCCACGCACCCGTTTGTTACGCCAGCCTAAATAAAGTGGGTCTTTTAGTAATTCTTCGTTATCGGTTCCGGCATCTAAAATAATTGGCAGGGTTTTTTGTGGTGGAATACCGGCACAGGCGGTATATAAAGATAGTTTTCCAATTGGAATACCCATTCCACCAGCACCCAAATCACCCAATCCCAAAATCCGTTCGCCATCAGAAACTACGATTACTTCGGTATCATCGAGGAATTCATTGTCTAAAATTTCATCAATGCAGTCACGGTTAGGATAACTGATAAAAAGACCACGAGCTTTTTGATAAATTTGACCAAATTTTTGACAGGCTTGTCCGACGGTTGGGGTATAAACCAACGGCATCATTTCTTCGATATATTCGGTCAAAATGCCATAAAATAAAGTTTCATTACGGTCTTGAATTCCGCGCAGGAAGATGTGGCGACCCAAATCATCGGTAAGATTTTTAATTACTTTATAGTCTTTGTCAACTACTTTTGAAAGAGGATAGCTTGAAGGTGGTACCAAGCCGCGCAATTTAAAGGCAATCCGTTCATCTTCAGGGAAGCTGCGCCCTTTATTAAGAATCGGATTATTAATCAGATCATAGCCAAATGCATCGATTTCCAGATACTTTTGGCCGGTTTCGTCTTTTTGAGTTGTAATTTTCATTTTTAAATTTCTCCTTGAGTTGTTTTGTAAACCGTAGGATTATATCACAATAACCTCATTGGAATTACGTATTTGAAAGTTGCAGACGCCAAGAGTGCTGTATGATATTTTAAAAAATCAGTATTATGTTAATGCCTTAATTATGAACAAAACAACTAGATTGCTGAAGATTCGCTGATTTCAAAAACTGAATTTTGTAATAGCGAAACGGGGATATTTTGGTCATAACCTAATAAAATTGCCTTGTTAATTAGTTGAGCAGTATTAAACACCCCAAATTTTGCGACAAGGGTTTGATTTATCGTGTGGTAAATAGTATTTACAGATAGTTTTTTTGCTGATTTGTAAGACAAAATATTAGTAATTTCTTTTGGTGAATAACCATTACATAGTAAAAATATGATTTGATATTCTCGTGCAGTTAGATTTAATGGGTTAAAGTTCAAATCAAAATTAAATGATTTTATATCAATACATGGTTCAATAAGTTTTTTTAAATTGGGAGCTGAAAGTAAATTAGGATGATAGGTTTCCGTCCATAATCCAATGGTGGTGCTGTCGTTTTGACGAAATATCGGTTTAGTAACATAATTCAATATCTGGAACTTATTATTGCGTGCTGTATTTATTCCAACCCAGTTGATTGCTTTTTGCGACAGTATAACTGATTCATGAATAGATATTCTCTTGGCGTAACATTCAGGCGTATCGTTAGGCGGGCTGAAAAACATTTGGTTTGTTAAATATTCTTGAGTTGATGCTTTGACGCCGATTTTATCTAAAACGTGTTGTTCAATTGTCAACATTTCCATATCTAGACTGAAACACCCAACAAATGAATTTTTAAATAACATCTGATGTGTTCTTTGGTAACGCAACATTCTGTCAAGGTCTTTCTTGTTCATTTGATGACTTTCTAGCAGTTAAATCAATGCTGCTTACGCGATTTTAACTCAAACAAAAACATTTAACAATAACAATATTTCGCCAAATATTGTTATTGTTAAATGTTTTTGTAATTGCTAATATTTAATCCCGAAATCTGGCTATTTCTTGCAAATTGGTCATCCTTGCCGAAGCCAACAAAAGAATAGTAGCTAAAGTATCTAAATTTAGGAGAATTTTATAAAAAAATGTAGTAAATATGCAGCATTGGCGCTGGCTGTTGCATATCTCGCCAGCTGTAGCAGCGGCGGGAGTTCCAGCAGTAACAATGGCGGAGGCGGAAGTAACGGCGATGCCGGTACTCTGCAAATTATTGCTCCCAAGATAATTTACAGTAAGACCGCTAGTGTTAGCAGCGGCTATGTAATGATTATTAATCCAACCGCAACCGCAGTGAAGAATCTGCATTACAGTCTAAGTAAACAAGTTGGTGGTGGAGCTGTCACCACGGTAGATTCAGCTAGTGCTGATGGCTGTAGCACAATCAGTGCGTACGGGCAATGTAATTTAAAACTAAACGTAGCAGCCGGCGCGGTAGCCGGCAGCCTTGGCATCAGTGCCAATAATGATAGTTCGTTAATGGCTAAACTCTTTAAAAGCAGCAATCAATCTGCTACTAGCGCAACGTTACCGGTAGGGATTGAACAAGCTTATTATAATAGTGTTGCTGGTGCCGATGGAATTATGGTCAGTTATTATCATACCGTAATTGCCGGAGTGCCTTATATTCTGGTTAGTGGAATTGTTGCTTCAGATAAAGCCGGAAGCTTCAATAATGTAGTCTTGGTTGATGGTAATGGCAATGCTCTGCCAAATCAACAATTAATTAGCGGTAATGTCAGCAGTGCTCAGGGTTCAACATTTAGCGTATTGTTACCGGTTTCACCAACTAGCGGCATCAGTCAGACAATTAAAGTTCAAACCCGTCAGATTGCAGCCGATGGTAATGTAACCGTAGTTTCAACCGCAACAGCCGGTAATACACTGACCACCACCAGCAGAGTAGGTATTGCCGATATGTTACCGGGAGCAGTTTATTTGACTGCCGCCAATCCGGAACAAACAATAACTTTTGTTAATACCGGCGATACCACGGCTCAATTACAAAGCTTAATTGCCAGTAATCCCAATATTGAAATAGTCTTCAGCTCAACCAGCTTAAGTAGAGGTGGTACTACCACTGCTACCATTAAGCTGAAGAATCCGACATTACCGGCAACAAGTGGTGCGGTAACACTAAGCTATAACAATGGCAAAGAACAAGTAAAAACTGCGGCGGTAGTTGAACAGAACGTCAGCCCGCAGCCAAATCCTAATCCGAGTCCATCCCCGAGTCCGACTAGTGCGCCAATCCCTCCGGCTCCAACTGCTGGCTTAACTGCTGTGCTATCTCCGGATAATAACTTCTTTACCACCACAGCTATCGGAACGGTGAGCCGTCAACTTACCTTAACTAATACCGGGAATAGCACTGAGAATAATTTTGCACTTACGTTACCGAATCATTTTACGGTTAGCGCCAGCAATAGCAATAGCTGTACCGTTAACGGTTCAACTATTAGCAACAGCTTGACAGCGAATGGTGGTAGTTGTAATGTGATGGTTACTTATGCTAATAATACTGCAACTTCACAAGCCAGCGGAAATATATCTATTGCGTATGATTATAATAGCGGGACAGCGGCAACTCTAACTGCAGCGGTTAATTATAAAGTTACCCAGTCGACCGCTAATTTAAGTTTATCAAATCCGTGGACACCATATAACTTCATTAATATTGCAGGTGATAATGTTGATTTTGCAACTCAAATATTTACACTGTATAATTCGGGAGATGTTGAAGCGACTGATGTTGTTGGAAGCATTGATCCTCTGGGGATGTTTTCTATTCTGAGTAGCTATTCTTCCACAATAGCTGCGGGAACTAGTAGCAATTTAAATTTAAAATTTGGTTCTTCTAATACTCTAGGGGCCTATTCGACGTCTTTAACTATAAGTTATCACGATTATTTGACACATACTGCAACTCCGATAACGATTGCTGTTACCGGTAGTGTCTCTAATGCAATAGCATATTTAGATGGTTCTGCTACAACTGGTTTTACCGGTGGAGATGGAGATAGCGAGACAACAGCATATGTTTTACAGTTTGGGACAAATGGGCAAATTACACTTACCTATAAAAATAAAGGTAATGAAAATGCAACTAATTTTAATTTAAGTAATGGTACTATTTCTAGTAAATTAATAGGAAGTGCATTTAGTCTGGTCTCTGATGGCTGTAATCTGGACGGTGGAGGTAAAACCTTAGCTCCGAACGAAACGTGCTCCGAAGTGCTTGAATTTAGTCCGACGGCGGCTGGCGCAACGACGCTGCCTTTGAACAATGGTAATTGGCAATTTAGTTATAGTGATACATACGGAAATTATACCTATAATTCAGATCCTATTTATTTTAATGCTTATGCGGCAACGATAAGCACGGCACCCGAGGATGGTGCTACTGACGTTAGTACGTCGCTAAATCAGTTGACAATAGATTTTGGTCCATATATAGATTCATCCTCTATTAATTTAACTAATATTACTCTAACGGCTAACGGCAGCACAACAAATCTACTCGCATCATGTGTTATGTCAACGGGGAGTAGCAATAGGGTTGTTTGTACTACGTCTACGGGCTTGACTCCAGATACAGTGTATACATTTCAAGCTGACAACGTACAAACAACAGTAGGTGATACGCTAAGTTTTAGCAACAGCTTTACAACTGCAAATACGGCTAAATATGCCTATATAGGTTCATATAGTGGTGGGGTTTACAAGTGTTCTATCAATAGTAGTTCTGGTGCATTAAGCAATTGTACGCAGATGGTATCAACTATTGCTCAAGTTGAGGCTGTGTTTATGTTTAATGGCAAAGCTTACCTTTCTTCTGGAAGTGCAAATGCGATTTATCTATGTGATATTGATGGCAGCTCTGGAGATCTTAGTAATTGTAATAAAACTGGTAGTGGTTTTTCTAGCCCTAAAGGGGTTATTGTTAGTGGGGCTACTGCGTATGTCGCAAATGGTGGTAGTGGTGGTTTCATAAAGAAATGTAGTCTGAATAATGATGGTTCGTTATCTTCTTGTGTAAATGCTGATGCTACAGGAGTTAGTGATCCCCAAGATTTGACTATCAGTGGTAATTATTTATTGATTGCTAGTAATGGTAATTCTAAAATTGTAACTTGCATTATGGATTCATCTACGGGGTTGGCTACCAGCTGTAGTGCGAATGTAAATCCACCATCCGAAGACTATCAAGATGTGACGGTAATTGGTAGTACGAGTTATATTGCAGCTGGTGGTGGCTATTTAGCGAGCTGTTCATATGGGGCTGGTGTTTTAAGTAGCTGTACTAGCTCAAGTAGTGTACCTGGTGATAATTATGAGGGGCTGGCTGTATATAATAACAGAATATATGCTTCTAGTGTGGGCGGAAAAATTGGTTGGTGTCCGCTAAATCTGGATGGCACAATTTCAAGTACCGGATGTAGTTATATTGAAAATATCGGTGACCCACGGGGAATGTCTATTAACTAATCGCTGTAAACCTCCCGATCAACTTTCTGGTCGGGATTTATTAATTATTTGTTTAGTCTGTTAAGTGGTTATTGTCATGAAGATGCATATTTGTCAATAACAATATTCACTGAAATATTGTTATTGTATGTAAAAAGAAATGTTGCTACAATTTTTGAGTTTTGATGGCAATAATATGTTTGATTTTTGATGAGGAAATAAAATGAAAAAAATAGTTGTTCCACTTCTAGGCGCCTTGATTCTCGGTGCTTGTAGTAGCGGTGGAGGTAGTAACAATAACGCTACGCAGAATGCTGATCCCCAGACTTATGGCGGAGTTAATCTTCCGGCTTTGGATCTTTATTCGTTTAAAAATAGTACCTCCACTGTTAGTGGAGTGTTGCGAATGACAACAGATAATAGTGGATTATTTTACGTGTCTTCAACTGGAGCTGATTATTCTTTCAATTTAAAAGGCGCAATTACTCAATTTGATGCTTCCAAAAGTCAATGTTTGCCAGCCACAACACTTAGCGGTAATCTTAATCATAAGTCTATTCAAACGGCTTCAGTTAGTTTTGATAATTGTAGCGTAACTAAAGATGCTTTGGTTGCTAACATGTCGATCTCGGCACATGGAACTGTGCTTTACTCAAATACGCTAACGATGCCGGCAGCTGCAGTAGTTAACGCGACGGCGGTCACTCAATTGGCCAACTCATTAGCGAGTACTTCACCGGTACTGTACAACTATAACACTTATATGGCGGTTAATTCGACAGTGATCAGCGATGCCTTGGGTATAGCAGGTAGTGGTTCAACTTCGGTAGTTGGTGCAATGTTGGGGAATCTGTTACTGTCTTGGACTTCTACCGAATCGCAAAATATTGCAGTTGGCCCGGCTAGTGGCGTGGGAACCTATAAATTGATCGACTCTAGTTCTATAAATATTACCGTAAATAATCCGATTATTGCATATAACGGAATAACCAAGCAAACTTCTGGGCAGGTATTGTGCAATGTAGTATTGTCCGGTTTGGTAGTTGGAGGACAGCTAAATAACAATATCACTGGTTATATTACTGGCTGTAGCGGTATTCTGGATGCCTCGTATGGGTATATTAACGGTAGCTTGAACATAAAATAAGGGGAATGAGTAAATGAAAAAGATTATTAGTATATTATATTATGGTATTATTGTTTTATCGCTTGTAAGTGTTGTTGGCTGTTCTAGTGACGATGATGCTTCTATCTCGGTTGGTAATGCAAGTGCAAACCCTCAAAATCCTGTTGCTCAAGGTAGGTCGACGGTGGTTACTTCAACATGTGCGGGTGATAATGTTGTTGTGAAGTGTGATTCTTGGCAGTCGCCTACTTATAGTGGGACAGGAACTTGGTCTTCAGAGTCGCCGTGTATTAAAGATGGAGACAAATATAAGAAGACTTGGACGTTAACCCCGTTTAGTTCTGGTGCGATTACTTTGCAGTGTAAAGAAAGTGATATTAGCGGTTCTTCTACGGTGGATATAACGGTAGCGGAAAACTCTCTAGCTCTGACTCCATTATCGTCGTATCTGGAAATTGGAGAATCTGTGACTTTGACTGCTACAGCATCACAAGCGGTTTCAAATGATACTGTAGTGGCATTTACTCCCTCTAATTCCAGTGTTATTTCTTATTCTGGAGAAAAAAAATGTACCATAAAAGCTGGCAGCAAATCATGTGTTGTTGGTGTTACTGCTAAAGCCGATGGGACTGAAACCGTTTCGGTAACCGCTGCGGGAGTTGCTACAAAAAATACGGCACAAATTATTGTGGTCGAACCAAGTCCTAGTCCGGAGCCAACACCTACAGACGCAAAAGTTGGACCTTAATTGGTCTGTAATGGTTAAATAAAAAAAGACCGATTAGCATGCAAATGATGCGTCGGTCTTTTGGTGTTTGCATATAAATTGTTCACGCTAAATTTTTAGAGTTATTGATTATATGAGTAATTTTGTGTAAGTGTGTCACTAACCTGTCAACTTAGTCCGCCCTAATGTGTTAGAATATTAACCAGTAATAAATTGAGATGAAGTAGAACATGAAAAATAAAGGTTTCACCATAATTGAACTGATGATCGCTGTGGCAATCATGGGTTCTCTTACCGCGATTGCAGTGCCGGCGTATCAGGCATATCTTGGTCGGAGTAAAGCATCAGAAGCAATGAGTGGCATGGCGCCATATCAAAAAGCTGTCAGTGAATGCTTTATGAACAATGGGTCATTGATAGGGTGTAGTGGCGGTCAAAATGGAATTTCTGAATCTATGACCATGACGTATGGTTCTTTGCGTGTAATGGACGGTATTATTGTTTATACTTTTGGAAATAATGCAAATCCGATTGTTGCTGGAAATACGATTACCTTTACTCCAGAGTCTAGTGGTGGCGCTCAAGTTTGGTTGTGCTCGTCCTCTTTAGAAAAGAGTTATTTGCCATCAACTTGTGAATCTGGGGTAGGTATAATTGTTACTTCTTCCCCATCGCCAACGCCAAGTACTTCTTTGTCTCCAACAATTACGCCATCACCAACGCCGTCAGCTACTGTGGATGCTACTTTTAATGGGGTGAATTTTAGTGAATGTATTCGTTTGGCGGTGGATACATCTTCTGAAGCTTATCAAACGTGTATTAGTGGTGCTATTGCTGTCTTGACTGCTGGAACTAACCAGACTGGAGCTGCTTCTGGTGGTTGTTTTCCAAATGAAGAAGGAATCACATCTTGTAATGTTTATTATACTATTGGCACGGATGGTATGTTTGGCGCGTTTAGTGGCAGCAATGCAACAATTGAAGTGATGACTGCTGATAATTCAAATTATGCCGGATATCTGGCAGTTGCGGCGATTCAAGGAATAGATTTAAATAATAAGATAGTCTGTGAGCCGTCGCAAGCGGTACCTGCAACCTGTCCGAGTGGCAGTTATACGCCGGTCTATGGCAGTTCAAACGGTGGCATGGGTATGCCGGAAATTACTGGTTTTAGTTTAAATAATTAAAAGATTTAATATATATTATGAATAAACTTAAATGTCCATTATTAATCTGTTTTTGTTTATTATTTGGGTGTTCGGATTCTCCGGAATATCATGAGTTTAGTTTTTATATGCAGCATCAAGATGAGGCTATAAAAGTGGTCGGCTATTGTCGAGCTCAGGTAGAAAATAATCGGGATTATGTGCAGCTATTGGTTAAAAATAAAAATTGTCTTAATGCTGAGCTCTCAATAGAACAGACTAGGCACAAGGAGTATTTTCCCAATCTTCGCAGAAAGAACGCATCTCAATAGTAAATGACTGATGAAATAAAAAAGATCCAATTATAGTTGATAGTGGCTGGGTTTGTGTATGGACTCCAATAATAGCATTATGGGGGTTATAATTTATAAGCGGCAGAAGTCATGATTTTTGAAGTTAATTTCATTAGTGTTTTAACCGGTGCAGGTAGCTCTGCCGCGCCAAAATCGTGAGCCATATGGGCGTGTTCAATTTCATCAATTTTCATTTGTTCCAATATCGCCCGGCTTTTATTATCATGCTCGGGCAGTTTTTTGAGATGGTCACTCAAATGCGCTTCAACTTGCTTTTCGGTTTCCTCTAAAAATCCCAAATTCCATTTATCACCTAAAATTCCAGCACTAACACCAATTGCAAGACTACCGACATAAAATAGTGGATTTAACAAGCTAGTTTTGCCACCCAGTTCTTGAATTCGCTGCTCAGTCCAAGCTAGATGTTCGGTTTCCTGATAGGCAGCATGATCCAGTGCTTGTTGGTTGGATTTGTCGCGGGCTGTCAGTGCTTGCCCCTGATATAGTCCTTGGGCACAGACTTCGCCACAGTGATTGATTCGCATTAAACCAATGATATGTTTTTTCTCATCAGCAGTAAATTCCTGATCAGAAATTGAGTTATCGGGATGGGGGCGGGTTGAAATTGGTTTATGAAATAAGGTTTTGAAAAATTTATCAATTTCAATAATTGCGTTGTCAAGCATGGCGAATATTCCTGAAAAGTCCGAATGATTAATTAGCAAAGATACAGATATAATAGTGTATAATTATACATCTTAATTTAATTTAAAGGATTATTTTATGCAATTAGACAAAATTAAACCTGGTACTCCTGAAGAATTTAACGTAATTATTGAAATTCCAGCTAATTCAGCGCCAGTTAAGTATGAAATGGATAAAGAATCCGGTGCTCTGTTTGTGGATCGTTTTGTCGGTACTGCAATGTCTTATCCAGCTAATTATGGTTTCATTCCCAATACTTTATCTGAAGACGGTGATCCGGCTGACGTAGTTGTGATTACACCGTTTCCAGTGGCGCATGGCAGCATGATTAAATGTCGTCCATTAGGTGTATTGCGGATGGAAGATGAAAGCGGTATTGATGCTAAGATTATTGCCGTACCAACTAAAAAAGTTTGCCCGGTTTATGCTGATATTGAAACATTGGCACAATTTCCTGAGTTGCAAATTCAACAGATCGTCCATTTCTTTGAAAACTATAAAAAGTTGGAAAAAGGTAAATGGGTAAAATTATCTGGAATTGAAGATGCTACTGCTGCCAAAAAAGAAGTTGAAGATTCAATTGTTCGTTACAAAAAATAAGTTATTTGCGAATAAAAAGAGCACCATTAGTGGTGCTCTTTTTATTGAGTTAGCATTTTAAATGGTATCAATAACCAGCAGTGGCTAGCTAAATAAAACCTATTTTTTTACACAACTATTTTGGCACTGACGTTTATTATATGGTAAGAACATCAATAAATTTGCCATCCCGCAAAACCCGGTAGCGCCGGCAAAAAATAATCCGCAGCCGACAAAGGCACTTAATAATATAAATGCCGGATGAATGAAATAGCCTAAAACCACCCCCAATACAATCAAAGTTCCGGCAATCATCTGCACTTGACGTATAATCGGTAGCGGTGCTTTTTCATCAACAATTGTGGCAAAACCAGCTTTTTTCCAGTCAGTTATTCCACCGGTCAAGATATAGACCGTTTCATGACCTAGGTTAGCAAATTTATTGGCATTCATTTTGGTACGATTGCCGGATTGGCAGTGAAAGACCAACGTTTTGCCCTTACTCAACCGCCGAAGATCTTCGCTATGGAATGATGACAATGGTGTGTTGATAGCTTCGCCAATTCGCTCGCGGTTGTGCTCATCCGGTTCGCGAATATCACATAATAAAATTTCATCCTGTTTGCAGAGCTGTTTTAATTCTTGAGCGCTAATTTCAACTACTTGTGCCATGTCTAAGTCCTTCTGTGAAAAATTGATCTTACAAGGCATTATTTTAGAGTTAGCTAATATAGTTTGTCAAGTGTTATTTTAGTAAAAACTAAATTATTGCCGATAAATTAGCTTGAAGCACTGTCTCAATATGGTAAAATAACCTTCCATTAGGATATAAAAATGACCAATTTAGATAAAAAACGCGCTGATAATCATCAGCTTAAATTACCCGGAATTCGCCAGCTGGCAAGTGCCTTATTGGTTACGATAATTCTCTGTAGCGTGATTGGGTATCTGATAATTCACCAGCAAAAAATTCGTAATAATCAAACTGATATTAATCCGGTGGTGATACCCAGTGTGATTAAACCCAAGGCTATTGCTTCTGATCCGCGCAGTGAAGAGAATTACCCGCTGGTTTTTCCGTTGCGTTCAGATGGGCAATAAATCTTGTGAGTGGTCGCAAAATTTTATGATAAATACACTAAAGGTTAGCAACTAATATGCGTAAATTTGGATGGTTTTGGCTATTGGCAATCTTTGCTCAGCTTGCGCTAGCAGCCGATTTTTTACCGCTGTGGCAAGCATTTCAGGTGAAAGTAGTGCCAGCAACCCAGCAACATTTATGGGTGAAATTTGATATCGCCCCCGAATATCATGTTTACCAGAATAAAATTCGCATTCAATCGCTAGCGGATAGCTCGGTTAAGCTGGGGCAGCCGTTGTTGCCGGATCCACAATTATTAACTAGTCCGGATTTGGGAACTTTCAAGGTTTATGAGGGTAAAACCGCTATTGAAGTGCCAATTCAAGCCTATGGCAATGGGAAGCTTATTCTTCAGGTAAACTATCAGGGTTGTAAAGGGCTGGATATGTGCTTTCCGGAACAAACGCTGAAATTTGATGTTGATTTAAATGCCCCTATCACTGCCACGCCAGCCAACAATATCATTGCGCCAGTGGCAGCAACTACCAATGATTCGACTTCAACTACCGTAGCAGCATCACCGCCGGCGAATAATTATTTTCAACATAGTTTCCCGCTGGTGATTGGTGGTTTTTTTGTTCTGGGATTATTGATTGCGTTCACCCCCTGTGTTTTTCCGTTGTTACCGGTATTAATTGGTGTGATTGCCGGTAATAATATTTCGACCAGACGTAGTTTTTGGCTGGCATTAAGCTATATTATTGGTGGTGCGGTGACCTATGCCTTAGCTGGGGTAATCGCCGCCAGTCTCGGCTACAGCCTGTCTGGGTATTTGCAATCACGCTGGCTAAATGGGGTACTAACGGTATTATTTGCTGGATTTGGGTTGGCGCTATTACTAAATTTTAATTTACAAATGCCACTAAGCTGGCAAAATCGCTTAAACGGCATCGTTGGGCGTAAAAATCACAAATCGTTACTCAGTGCCTTTATCATTGGTGGGTTTTCCAATCTAATCTTATCGCCGTGTGTCACCGCACCGTTGGCAGGCGCTTTGGTTTATATTAGTGCTACTGGTAATGCCGCTCTTGGTGGCAGTGCACTATTTGCACTCGGGCTGGGCAGCGGTGTGCCGTTATTGCTTATTGCGGTATTTGGGCGTAAATTTTTACCCAAATCCGGCAACTGGATGAATTTGGTCAAGAAGATTTTAGGGTTAATTTTAGTTGGTGTGGCATTGTACCAACTGAGTAAGATTATCTCATTGCAAGTAGTCGCAATTCTCGGGCTGATCTGGTTGATTATTAGTGGTGCGATTATCTTATGGCAGTTGTTATCTTCATCTTCGCGCGCGTTGCGCGGTGGTGTTATCGGGGTTTTTGCGCTGGTAATTTTATTGTTGCCGCTCTATTCGAATTCAGTTCGTGGGGTGCTTATGGCTGCCAATGAAAGTAAATTTACGGTAGTTACCACGCAAAAGCAGTTGGATAATTATTTATCATTGGCAAAAAGCCAGCATCAACCGGTGGTTATTGATTTTTATGCCGATTGGTGTATTGCCTGCAAAGAAATGGATATTAAGACCTTTTCAGACCAACAAGTCAGCCGCTTGATGAACAGTTATATGCTGATTCGGGTGGATGTTAGTGAGAATAACCACGAGATTCAACAATTGCAGGCAAAATACCAGATAATTGCGCCACCATCAATGGTCTTTGTTGATGGCAACGGTCAGATTCTCAAGAAATATCAGGTTAATGGCTTTATTGCCGGTAATCAATTAACTACAAGTTTAAAGAGTATTTTGACGGCGAGTGGCTTACCGTATGCCGATTGTAATAATGATAATAATAAATGTTAATTGATGTTACATGCGTGTCTATATTTTTGTGCTGAGTTATTGAGTTTGACGATTTTGCGCGCTGATTAGGAGTGTAGAATCAGCGTGCCATGAGGCAAAAGCAATGACTCAGTGCTAAAGTCTTTATAATGTAACATCACGTAACTAAAAGCTATATTGAGCTGGTGCGGGTATAACCGGATGAAAAATATTTTTAGGAGCAATTTCAAATTATGCAGGATACAACGACATTAAGCACTGCCGGTGAATTAGTCATGCGGACAATTGCCATGCCCAGTGATACCAATGCCCGCGGCGATATTTTTGGCGGCTGGGTGTTGTCACAAATGGATTTGGGCGGCGGTGTGATTGCCAAGGGCTATTCGCCAACCGGTCGGGCGGTAACAATTTCAATTGAAACCATGACTTTTATTAACCCAATTAAGGTTGGCGATTTAGTTTCTTGCTATGCCAAAGTGGTGCACAAGGGACGAACTTCGATGAAAATCCAGATTGAGGCCTGGACCTATGATTACATTACCCGTGAATCAAAACCGGTTACCCACGGAATTTTCACTTATGTGGCGATTAATGACGAAAACAAGCCAATTCCAATCATGGAACCACATCCGGTAACTAAGTCAATTTTAAAACATGGAGGCAGTGATGCGCATCAGTAAAATTTTAATTGCCAAATTACGCATTCCACTAATTCGTCCATTTATTACCGCCCTTCGGCGGACTGAACAAGTCGAAGATGTGGTGGTGCTTGTGGAAACCGACAGCGGTTTACTTGGTTATGGTTCGGCGGCTTCAACTCCGGTAATTACCGGTGATTCTACCGACTCAATAATTGGTGCCATTCAATTAATCGGAAATGCTTTAATCGGAGCTGATATTAGTAATTTTGCCGCACTCTTACAATTAATCAGAACCCGCGTGGTTAATAATACCTCAGCCAAGGCGGCGCTGGATATTGCGGTGTATGATTTAGTTAGTAAGGTCGCGGGATTACCGCTCTATAAGTTTTTGGGTGGCGGGATCCCGGAAGTGAAAATTTTATCGACGGTGAGTGTTAAAGACTGCGCGGAGATGGTCGCCGATGCCAAGCTTTTTGTTAATCAGGGTTTTGAAACTCTCAAAATTAAAGTTGGCTTAGACCCGCGGGAGGACATCGTCCGGTTAAAGGCGATCCGCCAGGCAGTAGGCGATAAAATTCAGATTTTGAGTGATGCTAATCAGGGTTGGGATGCTAAATCCGCCTTAAATATCATCGATAGTCTGGTGAGAAATGACATTGGTATTGCAATGGTCGAGCAGCCGGTCAAAGCGTGGGATTTGGAGGGCTTGAAATACATTCGTGACAATTCGCGCTTGCCGATCTATGCCGATGAAGCGGTATTTTCGGTGCGTGATGCTACTAAAATTATTGCGGCACAAGCGGCTGACGGACTTAACATTAAACTGATGAAAGCTGGCGGCTTGTACGAGGGAATGGCAATTTACGATTTGGCAACCGCACATAATATTCCGTGTATGGCGGGGTGTATGCTCGAGTCACCTATTGGCTTAGCGGCAATGGCGAGTATGATTGTTGGGCGGAGTAATATCAAATTTGTCGATCTTGATCCGATCACCATGATTAAAACCAACCCGGTAGTTGGCGGCGTGACTTTAGAAGGGGCCACTTTACGGTTAACCGAAGCGCCCGGGCTTGGAATTTCTCATATAGATAATTTGGAAATATTAACCGTAATTCAATAAATTTACAGTGATAGGGGAACACTATGGATTTTCATTTTTATCTGGCATTAGCCAGCTTATTGATTATTGTGATCTATGCGGTAATGGTGTTTAAAAACGTCGATCCGCTGGTTGCGACCGGTATTTGTGTTTGTTTGGGTTTTTTATTCAATTGGTCAACCCCGATTCAGATGGGTAAAATCATGGAATCCGCGTTGGGCTCATTTCTAGCGTTGGTTGGGCTAATTATTATGCTTGGGCGCGGTTTGGGTGAAGTTTTAACCGAAACCAAAGTCAGTCATACCTTGGTACATAAGATTGTTTATGGTATTGGTGTTAATACCCAGCGGCGGGTTAAAATTGGTGTGGTTTGTTCCTCGGTCGTGATAGTCGCAATTTTGGGAACTTTAGCCGGCGGCTTGGCAATTTTGGCACCAATCCTACGCCCAATTGCGGCAAGCGTTGGACTTTCGCGACCATCGTTAGCGGTGTTAATGCAGGCTTCCGGTGAAGAAGCGCTAATTTTGGGACCATTTGCACCGCCGGTAGTTGCATTACTTGGTGTAACCGGTCTTACTTATGGGACAATGCTAACCCATGCGTCAATTCCGATTGCGCTAGTAACGTTAATTACTACTTGGGTAATGTCATCACGGTTACAGCGGCAATTCTCGACTGAACTATTTGATTACAATGAAAATGAGGAACGCTTTATTCCAACTAAACGCAATAATCTGACCACTTTAGTTTTTATAGTTGGATTTATTGGCTGCGTAGTCTATGGCTTGATGAATAAAGCCGGAACTTCGTATGTGGTTTTTGTGATGTTTTTCTTGTCTTTGCTGGCTGGTTTAGTCGGTGGGCTTAGTTTAACCCGGATTTATGAATTATTGGTCGAGGGAATGAAAAAAAACTTTCATTTGTTTGTGATTTTCTTGTTATTAGATCCGTTTCTGAATTTGGTTCAAAGCGCCGGTGGTTTTGATGCGTTAATGAAACTATTTATTCCGCTGGAACATTTTGGTGGTAAAGGGATGTTATCGGTTTTAATTGGGCTTACCGGCGCCTTTGGGATGCCGGCGGCATCAGCGGCGGTTATCAAAATGTTGCACGAAATGTTTTCGCCAGCCGCAATTGAAATGCAGTTGAGCGTCACTACTTTTGCTTTTAGTATGTTGCTGGCTACGCGGATTACCAATTTTGCCTATCCCGGTGCCAATATGTTTGCTGCGATGGGTTTTGCCGAGAGTCAAAATATCAAGGCGATGATCAAAAATGGTTTAACCGTTACCGTAGTTCAAGTTAGCTTTTTGATTATTTACAGTTTGGTCTGGGCATAGATGTGAGGGCTTACCAGTGAATTAAAACCCTTTTGACAGCACGATAATTATTGGGCATTTAATTTGTTGCATAAACATCCAGCTCTATTGAATCTTGATGTTGGTATAAAATCAAGGAAAAAACAATCAGCATTTTTGCTGATTGTTTTTTTCGTAGTTTTAATTGATAATAACCCCTGATAAACGTTTTCAATATCATAAGCCTAATCAAATATAGCGGATTAGATGCCAAAACTTACTCAATCTATACATTTTTGTATAAATGTTATACAGAAATGACTATAGTATTCAAGTATACACTACGGTACAATCTCCCTACTGAAACAAATTAATTGAAAACAAGCTAAGTTTTTGAACATTTTTTGTATTGTCAAAAATAATTTATTTACTGGAAGTGAGGAGCGTAAATCATGAATGCTAAAACCCCTAAGAACCCGATGAAGAAACTCTATGCGGCTTTGGTCGTAATTGGTGGCGCTGCGCTGGTTGGCTGTAATGGCGGCAATAGTAGCAGTGGCGGGCAAACATTAACCGGCGCCCCATTGACTGCCGATGCGAGTAAAAGTTTGTTTACTGCTAATGAATGTCTTAGTGGTGAACTTAATTTTAGTGGCAGTTCGCTATGGTATGTCGGTGGCAGCATCTCGGTAACCAACACTTGTGATAGTGAACTAAATCTTGCACAACAAACCATTAGTTTTACATCTCAGGATAACAATGGTGCAAAAGTAAATGCCGGAACCTTGAATAACTGGTATATCAATGGTACTGGTTATAAATTAGTCTTTAGCAGCGGTAATGCCAACCAACAGGTTGGTAGTTTTAGTGCCGATAATAACAATGCGGTGATAAAAGCCAAGCAAACCATCGTTTTTAGTGGTGGATTAAATTTAAATGGTGTAGCATTTAATAATGGATTAGCGCAATCATCTCTTACCATTAATGGTGCAGGACCAACCCCAACGCCGACTCCATCGCCTACGCCAACGGTAGCGCCAAGTCCATCACCGTCTCCAACGACTTCTCCGACACCTGGTGCTAATTGTGATGGTGTAGCAACTTGGTCCAGCTCAACTGCCTACACTCAGGCTGGGACAAAAGTTGTTTATAATAATGTTGAATATAGTAATAATTGGTGGACACAGGGTGATAATCCGGCGCAAAATAGCGGCGTTGCTGGTTCTGGTAAAGTGTGGACTATTTTGGGCAGTTGTGGTGCGACGCCAACTCCAACGCCAACCCCGACAACTACACCAACTCCAGCCGGAACACTAAATGTGGTGGTTGACACCAGTAGCGCTGGTTGCAGCGGCAGTGCTTGTGGTAGTGTAACCGCTAATGTGACAAATTCAGCCGGTGCGGTAGTAACTAGCTTTGAAGTTCCTACGGCAGCATTGGGTGGCAAATATACCCAGCCAATTACGCAGTTAACGGCAGGAAATTATACTGTTGCTGGTTCAACGATCAATAATACTACGGTTAGTTATACTCCATCCGCAACCGCCAAAGTCGTCGATGGCAGCACTGCTACCGTGACTGTAAAATATGATAAGTCAACTCCGGTGGTTGCCACTGGTAAGGCTACTATTAGTTTAAATACCTATGTTGCCGGTTATACCGGTGAATTACAGGTACAAGTGTTAAATTCTAAAGCCAATGATGCGGTTGTTGGTAGTTATACCTTAAAACAAGGTGGTTCGGTGACTACCGCTGATTTGCCGGTTAGTGGTAGCGATAATGCTTACCGAGTTAGATTATCAACTGGTATCGCCGATCCGCTTCAGGGTTTATATTATATTGAAAGCGGCGAGCCGGTATTGACAATTAATAAAGATGCAACTACCGCATTCAATTTACCGATGGTTAAATCAGGGCTAGCTAATAATAATGTGACTTTGACAATTAGCGGATTAAATAGTGGTGATAAGGCTGCAGTTGCGTTTAGTGATGCCGGTAATAAATATAGTTATGTCAGTTATGCTAACCAAGTTAATGGCAATGTAGTTTATAAAGTTGAAAATGGTTTAAATCTTGGAACCGTGGTTACTGCTAGTGGCTCTAATTATAAAACTAATCCATTAGCTACGACGCAAGTGATTACTGCGGCAACTACGATTAAGGCGGCATTTGAATCTAATGTAGTTGTTCCAACTTCTGCGAGCTATGATTATCTGGCTCCGTTTAAAGATTACAATAACAAGATTGTTCTGAGTATTAATGGTATTGCCAGCAGCAAGTCACTAACATTTACTTCCAATTTTCAGCAAAAAGCCGGCTGGGGAACTTGTTTTGGTTTATCTGCAGATAACATTGGTTTTACCAGCACTAAATCCGGTACTAAATATTTGAATACTATTACTGCCAAAGATAAGACCAACTGGGATGGTAGTACTTCTTCTCAATCCCTTGATTTGACTAAATCTTGCGATGTAATGGGAACCGATAATGGTGCTGAGGTTCTGCCTGGTGTGATTGATCCAATTGTCTATAATGTTACGATCAACGGCAGCAGCTTGGCAATGGCTCAACCATGCGCGGCAACTAATTGTAAAGATCCAGGTAATGGTTATGTCAATGCTGGTTATTATGCACAATGGGCAGTGTGGGGACGGCAATATAATCCATACAATATGCCATTTAACAATATCAATGATATTATTTATGCTTTTGTTGGTTTTAATCCAGCCACGGGTGATGTTAAAACGCTGGATGCATCAGCCGATAGTTGGGGTATGAGTGCGGTAAGTCGTGCGATGTTACAGTATCCATACATGCAAGCACATCTATCATTTGGTGGCTGGACTAATAATGGTATTAATACTGCTCCAATGTTTGAACAGTTGGCATCTTCGACTACTAGTATGAATAACTTTGCAACTCAAGCCATTACCTTGATGCGCAAAACCGGCTATACCGGTATTGATATCGACTGGGAATGGTGGTCTGATTATGCTAATAACGTAGCTCCGGCTAAAAAAATGTTGGCGTTCTACCAAACTCTTAGAACCGCATTGGATAATGCCGGCAAAGAAGATGGTAAAACTTATACCTTAACTATTGCAGTCAATGGCGGTAGCGACCGGATTCTTGCTCTTGAGGGTAAAAATGTCGATGGTACCAGCAATGGTAATCCAAATGCGGTAAGTAATTTCTGGTCTCAAGTTGGTGGTTTGATGAATCATATCAATGTGATGAATTATGACTACCATGGTTCATGGGATGCCGGTAGCCCTGCGTACTTCCAGGCTAACTATGACTTCCAGAATCTTGGCAGCAATAAAGTTGGTAAAGATGAAGGTTGGTCTATCAAATCATCAATGAATACTTACATTGCTCGTGGTGTTCCAGCGAAGAAACTGGTAGCCGGGATTCCTTTATATGCTCGTACGATGACAGTTGCCAGCGCGACTAATGGTGGTTTATTCCAGTCAGTTACTGGTGCTGGTTTCGGTGATTATGAAAATGGTATCCTTGATTATAAATGTATCATTAATCCAGTTAATAATCCGGTAACCGGTTGTGGCAGCGATAAGCCAATTGCTGGGGTTAAGAGTTTGGCTTTCTACAGTAGTACCTCAAATGTTACGACCTTTAACCAATACGGTTTAGATTCGTTGCAACCGTGGGCTTATAGTGCACAGACCAATAGTTTCATGACTTATGACGATCAATGGTCGGCAGTACAAAAGGCCAAAGCGGTTAAAGCAACTGGTTTGGGTGGAACAATGTATTGGGAGTTGGATGGTGATGCTCAAAACGCTCAGCAATCAATTGTTCAGGCTGTAAAAGATGAATATAACAAGTAGTAGCTAGTTGAATTTTTAAAAACCAGCAGGTGACTTTTACCTGCTGGTTTTTTATTTGTTTTTTATAATAGTTAGCACCATGTTAGCGATATTTTTTATTTTCACTTCATACTCTTCAACTGGCGTATTTCGCACTAAAACGATAAGCATGACGTAGCCATGAACGATATCTAATAATTGGGTAAATTTTTCATCAAATGGAATTCCATATTTAGCAATGCGTTGACTAATAATAGAATTTCTTTTTGAAACATAGTCATATCGGCTAAAAATAACATCCTTATTTTCATTATTATTTAATATTTGGCTAACAAATAATTTATTTAAATTTTTCTCCGCAAGGTAACTGACAAAAAACCATCTGATTAATAAATGAATTTCTTCGTCGATATTTTGTGACTGGTCAAGCATAGCTAGAGCTTGCGCTCGGTTATTAAACCAGTTTGAAATAATTATACATAAAAGATTTTTTTTATTAGTAAAGTATTTAAATATTAATGCTTCAGAGCATTTGGCGAGGGTTGCTATCTCTCTTGTTGATGTATTTTCAAAACCTTGTTCCAAAAAAAGTTTAAGACTGGCTTCTAGAATTTTTTCCTGGCTTTGCTCGCGGAAAATACTTTTACGGTTATTTTTTTTTAATTGTTCCATTTTGGTTTAGCCTAGTTGAAAATCTTGATTATCGATGATTATAAAAATTAACTGGTGAGTAAGCCATAAGATAATGCGATTAATACTATGAATGTAATTATGACATAGACTTTATCGCGTTGAACCATGAAACCGATAATCGATAAAGCCACCCGAATCACCGGAGTTGCAATCAATAATAGCACGCCTAATTGAATAATTCCCAAACTGTTAAATTGAATGGCGCTGCGAATAATTCCTTTTATGTTACATAACTCATCCGGAATATGCTGAAAATGCTGATATTGGGCAATATGTGAACCATTTGCCAGTAAGTACAAAATTCCGCCAAACAATGTTACTATAGCAGAAATAATTACACCAACGCGCAGCTGATTGCCGATAAAATTATCAAATTGCTCATCTGAAAGTTTTAACATTATAGTGCTCCTTGCAAGCTATGGTAAACCATTTGAACACCCATAAAAAGAATTACGATAGTAAACAATAGTCGTAATTTTTGAGTATTCATTCCGTAAAGTATTTTTGCACCGGTCATTGAGCCAATCAATGCACCTAATACCACCGGTAATGCCAAACCGGGGACAATATAGCCGGCATGGAGATAGATTCCGGCACTAGCCGCCGCGGTAACGCCAATCATAAAATTACTGGTCGTGGTTGATGCTTTATAAGGTATCCGCATAACTTGATCCATCGCCAGTACTTTTACCGCTCCGGAACCAATTCCCAGCATTCCGGAAAGAACTCCAGCAATCCACATCAAGATAAATCCACCCGGAACATTGGTTACCTGATAATGTTTTTCGCCGGTGGGGGTTGGAAATGAACCATTCATTCTAAGTTTGGTTGCCAGATAATCGCTTGTGACTGCGCCATGATCGGGTGTTTGGCGTTTATTTGAAGAATAAGCAGAATAAATTAATACCACTCCAAAGATGCAGGATATTATTTTGGCGTTTAGCCATAAGCCAATAGTTACTCCACAAATTGCACCGATGGTGGTTGCTACTTCCAAAAACATTCCGATTCGGACATTACTGAAACCTTCCTTGACATATGCCGAAGCGGCGCCGGAAGAAGTTGCAATTACCGAAATAAGTGCTACGCCAATTGCGTATTTTAGATCAACACCAAAGGCTACGGTCAGTAGCGGAACTAATACCAATCCGCCACCAAGTCCGGTCAGAGAGCCTATAAAGCCAGCGGCGATGGAACCCAGAAATAGTAAAAAAATAAATAATCCAATAGTCATTTAGAATTAATCCCAGAAGAACTTTAGTAACAAATTTTAATTTGTAAATTGTAACATAGACAAATGGTTAGTAATTAAATTTATTTGATATAAGCCTAAATAGCGTCGTCAATTATTTGACGACGCTATTTAGTTAATTTGCAGCATAGAAATGAAAAAATTAGTAATAAGAATTAAATTTTTCTTTTTAGAATATGCTCACTTAATCTAATCTAAGTAAGAAAAATCAAGACAGGAATAAAAGATTATAAAATCCAGTCCTATTTTATTTAACAAAAATTTAATAAGTCTTTGGCTATCCTATTATATTTTGTCGTTCGTTAAGGTTTAGCGAACAGATCCTTAGGGCTTGCTATAGGTTTATTACCAATTTTATTAATTGCCTTAGTTTGATTTTTTTAATTTTGCCAGAAAGTCTGCTGTACTCATTGTAGCAATTCCATTTACTTCCATGTCATTAAGATTAGCTGCTTGTACTTCAGGTGTCGCTGAGGCTGTTGCATCTGTAATCATCGTTACATTATAGTTTCGTTCCATTGCACTGATTGCAGTAGCTCTCACGCAGACAGGGGTTTGTATTCCAGTGATTATGACATTCTTAATTTGTAGATTAGATAAATACTCATTTAAATAAGTATCCATAAAACCATCTGCCCGGTTTTTATAAATTATCCAATCTTGCGGTTGTGGCTTTATACTATTAATAAAATCTGCGCCGGGAGTTCCAGTCACTTGGAATGGGTGTGCTTTAAATGCATTAAGACGGTAAGGTTCAACATTGCTTCCATCTAAACGGTACGCGCGTCCGATATAAAAAATTTTTACTTCTTTAGAGCGAGCGGAAGCAATAATCTTTTCTAGGTTAGGCAATACTGCATTAGTCATTTCTGGTGCTATTTTCGCAGGATCTTGTTGCATATCAATAATTAGTAAAGCTGTGTGTTGTGGATCGCCATTCCATGGCGTAGCGACACCAAGTGCAGTGGTAGAACCAGTAGTTGCTGAGGTTGCCTGAGCATAGGCAGGTGTACCAACGCAAATTGTTCCTGCTAATAATAGTAAACTTAATATTTTTTTCATTTTTAAATTTTCCTTCATATGAATAATTTAATTGAATAGTGAGCAATAGTTATTATAGATTATATCCATATATTTTGCAATATAATTAATTTTTATTAATGTATTATAAGTTGATAAATATTATTTTATATGCTATATAATACTGTATGGTGAGTATTAATCACTTTATGTTTATTTGGGGGTAAATGTTTATGAAGGTCGTGATTCCATTTTGTTTAGGGGTAATGCCTCTGTTGGCATTTGCTGAGCCTTTAAATATCATTGAGAGTTCCAATAATAAAATAGAATCATCAAATTATTTAACAGCAAAAGAAATTTCAACATTAAAGGCAATCCTTGCTGAACGAGGTAAACTGGAGTCCAATACTGGAGTTTTGGGATCTGCACCAAAGCAACAAACTATTTCAACGGCTGGTGTTTCTCTTGAAGAAACTCAGACAGGACCGCAAATATGGGTGTTTTGGACTCAAACATTCGCTAATGGTCTTTATTACGAGGGGCAGTTATACGCTAAATACAATATGCGTACCCAAAACCCGGCTTTTCCTGATGTGCCGGTATCTTCGGAAAATAATCCATGGGGAAGCAAAGAGGTTTTCAAATTAGGCTATGATTTTCATGTGCTCGATAATTATGAAATTATTTCATATTTGCGATTAGAGCATGGTAATAATATTACAATTACGTATCAAGATAATAATGGAAATTACATTCATTCTTATGATGTCGCAATATTACCTGGATTTAAGCAGGTTTTTAAATTACTTCCAAAACTAACCCCATATATTGATATTTGGGGTGGCATTATTTACAATACACTAACTGGTATGATGACGGAAGGCTCTTCTGGTGATAATGTGGTGGTTGCGCGGGTAAATCAATACCAACTTAACACTGAGTTTGGTTTTGCCTATAAAATTACAAGTAACCAATCGATTATTCCTTCAGTGAGACTAGTTTATACCTCCAATGACCCAGATCCAATTGCTGCAAAGCCATATAACCAAGGTGGATTTAATATTAGTGGACTTTCTTCATCACAGCAAGTATACACAGTTAAATATGCATACTCGTTTTAATCGCGTTTATGCAATAAAAATACCTTTTGACAAGCCAACAATTTTTTGATGAAATTATTAGTTGGGTTTGATTACCAGCTAGAATTTAACAACTATTATCAGTTATTATTCTGATTGAGGTACTAAAATTACTATTCCTCTTGAAATTTAGATAACTGGTCACATATAATACGCATATTTGTTAAATTTACTATATGGAAAAGCTATGGAACATAATAAACTTGATACCGAAACCAGTGAAGAAATTAAAGCCGCTGAATCTCACCAAGAAACGCAAGCCTCTGCCGGAGAATCAATTGAGACTATCGAAGAAAAATTGGAAGAGATTGTGGCAGAAGAAATTGACCAGCTTGCCAAGCTTGAAGCCGAGCTGGCGGAATTGAAAGATACCAATTTACGCTTGATCGCGGAAATGCAAAACGCAGGGCGCCGGAGTCAGGATGAGATAAAAAAAGTTCGTGATTATGCCATCAGTAATTTTGCCAAAGAAATTATCACCATCAAAGATTATCTGGAAATGGCGCTGAAAGATCAATCCGGTAATTTTGAAATGTTGAAAATGGGGGTTGATTTAACTTTGCAACAGTTGATAAAAGTCTTTGATACTCACCAAATCAAAGAAATTAATCCACAGCCGAAAGAAAAATTGGATGCCAATTTGCATCAGGCAATGAGTGTTGTTGAAGAGCACCAACAAGAACCAAACACGATAGTCAGTGTTATGCAAAAGGGTTATCTGTTAAACGGACGGGTTCTGCGTGCCGCAATGGTAACGGTTGCTAAATAAGAATTTGTTCTTTTAGAAAAGCCGCTAGTTATTGACTGCGGCTTTTTTATATTAGCGGTTTCAGCGTATTGCTGATACCGGTATTTCGTTTGAGGTATAGCGGTTGCTGGTTTTTAATGGTATTTACCAATTTTGTTAGAGCCGCATTGGAATCGGTGTCTCCATTATAATACATAAACAAATCATATAAAGTCGGTTCAAGGTCGTATGCTTGATCAGGTTTACCGCCCAGAATTACAGCGACTCGCTGATGGATTTCCTTTTGTGTCAGATTAGTTTTTTGCATTATCATTGAAGATAGATACATGCCGGTACTTTCGTTGTCTATGGTAATTAGCACTGGAATTATGCCAGGACTGATTTCAAATAAATCACAGCCAAGCAAACCATTTTTGTATCTTACCATCAGCCGGTAGATTCCTGGTTTTAATTGCGATAAATCAGTATTGGCACTACATTCAATTGCTGTATTTTTATCGTAGCATTCCAGTGAATCATTAAGTATGATTTGATTTCGATTGGTTTCTACCTCATAATATACTAGATTGAAATTGCCACTAGTTTTATTAATCCCGCGAGTGAATACAGCCTTAATGGTTGTACCATGATAAGTTAACTGTGTGGGTTTTGTGGTTGGCGCAACAGTATTTTCGCTGTGACTACAAGAAAGCAATAAGCTAGTGGCGAATAATACTATGGTTTTGAGCAATAAAGGTCTAGACATGATTTATTTTTTCGTTATGCAAATATTTCATTTTAATATAGCGGCTGCAAAAATCTAGCTTGTCCGATGGTTTCACGTGGTGGATTTTTACCGCTGACTATTAATTGGTTAATTTGGCTAAGGGCGTTACTCTCATTATTTGTCCCGCCATATAAAACAAACAAATCATATAGCGTGGTTCCCAAATCATAATCCGGTGCTGAATCTTGCGCTAAAATTTGTTTGACGCGCAGATACAATTGTTGCTCATTTAATTTGTTTTGCCGACTAACCGTTGTGATCAAATAATTTCCCATCGTGTCTTCATCGAATACAACTGAATTGGGAATAAACTCGGGATTAATTTCTATAACCGTAACGCCAAGCAAACCGCCAGTGGTGGTAGTTAATTTCAGACGGTAGAATCCCGATGAAACCGCCGCTAGGTTTATTTTAGAACAAGAAAAATTGATACCTTGGCTATTGCAAGTCAATTGCCGGTCTTGGATAATCTGATTATGCTCATTAAGTAATTGATAATGGGCTTGCGGTAATAGCTTCCCCATGTTTTTAACTAAACTAACCCCATTGATTTCAGTTCCATCATATTTTATAATCCTCTCCGGTGCGACAGCTTCAACAGCGCTTGATTGCTGGTTACAGCCGATCAAGGGTATTGATAAAGAGAGTAATAGTATTTTTAACAACATAAAAAATTTAGCCTCATCATTTACGTAAAGTGCCGATAAATTAATCATCAGCACTTTAAAGATTTAAGCTTATTGACTTACGGTGCAACTATTACCGCTGGTAGCGCTTGAAGATGTTGCAATATTCAATACAGTACTCTTATTGAAGATGAATTTTGGACAATTATACGGACCATCTTGCACTTTTGGATCGGGAGCCCAAGATAGTTTAAACATCATATCGACTTCCTTATCTTCCATTCCCTTAACGCTGGTGGTCTTATTTGGAAAACTAGTCTCACCAGGCTGCAGCCACGCATCAATGCCGTGTGTTTTTGAGGTTAGGTTTATACCGGCATTGCCGTTGATTTTGATGGTTAAAGTATATTTTGGCGGTGTACAACCGGCAATCGCGGCAAATTGTTTTCCACCAAAAATTGGAAAATTGGTATCCCAGCTGACCAATTTACAGTTTTCGGCGGGATTAAAATAGTAATCCCGGGCACCTGTTTTAGTGATACTTGGGTCGGTATAATCAATATCATTACATTGGTTTGCCTCAGCCTCCCCCTGACTTAGGGGAAAACCTTGTGGGAATAAGTTCCCGCTTTTTGAAAAATAACGGAAAGCCCGCAACCGGGTTTTAGTATTAATTACATTCTTTAATTCAGCACCACACTCCGGTCCACCATTGACAATTGCGATGGTAAAAGGAAAACCTAATTCAGCATAATGCTTAGCATTGCCATCGGCTTTACTGGCATAACTACCGTCCATTATTTCCGCGATTGATGGGCGTCCATTTTTAGGCTGAACTGAATAGACAATTGCGCTTAAGAAAGGTAGGAAATTATCGCCTTGAACCAGATCGGGATCTTTTAGCAACATTAAGTTGCCATAAAGCATTAATGACATATTGGCGTAATTGGTTGGATAACTTAGTTGTTTAGCGCCACGACCATAGTAATAGTTGCCTCTTACCAGTTCAGCATGTGAGCCACTTAAACTAAATGATCCGGATTTATCCAAATATGGGTCTGCTAGACGTTTTTCCGGGGTTGAATTTTTTTCGGCAACACTCGCAAAAGTTCGTTTGATTTTATTGTAAATCGTTTCTTCATTAACGGAGTTGGAGTCAACATCTGAAGTTTCTTGTACCGCGTGAGCAAAGGTTGTTGCTAACAGACGTTTACATAAAGTATCCGGATCTTTCATTACCGCGGTTTTATCTGCCACGGGGTGGGTTGAATAGTCACCGCAATATCCAGGAATCACCGCCGCAGCTTTTAGAAAATTGTTATACGAATAGACTTTCCCCGGGATAAAACCATTTAAATTATCCATACTAACTGAAAGCGGAAATATTTTTTCAAAATTAGCTTTTGGCATGACTCGAATAATTCGTTGAACATTATCGGGGTTATTGGCAGAGCCGTCGTAAACTTTGGTTAAGTCGAGGTTTGTAACTCGCATATAATATGAGATTTCCTTGATTTGTAGTTGCTGGGTGCTATTTAAATCGCTAATTTCCGGCTGCCATTCCTGATACCAGTTAGGTGGCGATAATTTGGTTACATCTACTGCACTTGCTGTTGCAGCGGTACTTTGGGCATTTCTTAATGTTGGAACCGCGGCAGATTGTGTTGAGTTGTTATTATTTGAATCTGTTTGATTACAGCCCACCATTAGTGTAGAAATAATTGTTGCGAGACCAATGATTTTAATTGGTTTATTTTTCATGTTTTGCTCCTGATTCTGTCATGAAAAATTTCAATTAGTTATAATAACTTATTAAAGAATTTAAAGGGGATAAAATATTCCAGATTGGTAGTTCACTAGTAATATTTCAACTTTGATTTAAATAAATCTAACATGGTTTGGATTCAATGTGCTGTAGTGGTGGGTGTTTTTGTTTTTAACATAGTAAGTGAAAACAAGGTTATAACTGTTTATTGTGTTGTAATTTGTCACATGCTCAGCGGCGATTGTTGTCAAGTATTATAAAATGGCATATTAGGATATGCCATTTTAGTTAGTTGAGTAATTATCTTTACCAGATCGTAATACGCTGTTGTGGCGGCAGGTACATACCATCGCTTTCTTTTACCGTAAACGCCGAGTAGAATCCCGGTTGATTTTTTAACGGGGCATTCCCGCGCACTGCGGCTGGTGAATGCGGGTCGCTTTTTAAATAGATGATTTGTTGTTCTGGACGAACTTTTGCCCGCCAGACATTTGCCCAGCTTAAATAAAAGCGCTGACTACCACTATAACCATCAATAATTGCTGCCGATTCGCCACCCAATGATAATAAGTAGGCTTTATAGGCAATTGCCAAACCAGAGTTATCGGCAATATTTTCACCTAAAGTCAGTTCGCCATTAACGTGATACCCCGGCAGCGGACTATAGGCATTATACTGCGTCACCAACGCGGCCGTTTTTTGTTCGAAATGCTGATGATCTTCTTTAGTGAACCAATCGTGTAAATTGCCGTTGGCATCATATTGGCTGCCCTGATCGTCAAAGCCGTGACTGATTTCATGCCCGATTACTGCGCCGATTCCGCCATAATTGGCCGCCATGTCGGCACGAACATCAAAAAATGGTGGTTGCAAAATTGCAGCCGGGAATACGATTTCATTTAATTCCGGATTATAATAAGCATTGACCGTTTGCGGTGTCATTCCCCATTCACTGCGATCGACCGGCTTGCCGAGCTTATTGATTTCATAATCATAGTTAAAGCGGTTGGCAGCGATGATATTATCAACTAAATTTTCTGCAGTTAAATTCAATCCGGAATAATCCCGCCACTGATCCGGGTAACCGATTTTTAGCATGATTGCTGCTAATTTTTCCTGTGCCTTGGCTTTAGTCGTCGCACTCATCCAATCCAAGGATTCAATACTATTGCGGTAGGCTGCCATTAAATTGGCAACCAGCGCCTGTACTTTGGCACGGTTTTGCGGTGGGAAATATTGATCAACGTATAATTTACCCAGTGCATTACCCAACGTTCCTTCTACTAAAGCAATGCCGCGCTGCCAGCGGGGTTTATTTTGCGGGATACCGCTTAAAGCCGAACCGTAAAAAGCAAAATTTTCATTAACTAGCGGTTGCGATAAATCCGGTGCAAAATGATCAATAATTCTTAGTTGCAAATAGGCCTGCCAAACTGCTAATGGGGTATGGTGCAGCAAATGGTTAAATTGCCGGAAATAGCTGGGCTGCGAAATTATTACATAATTTACCTTATCCTTGATACCACTAGCGCTTAAATAAGCTGACCACGGGTAGCCAGGGGTTAGACCATCCAATTGTGGCAGCAAATATTTATTATAGGTTTTTTGCGGATCACGATTAGCAACCTTCGTCCATTGTGCCTCTGCCAACCTGGTTT
>CAZATM010000094.1:0-68922 GCA_964488065.1 uncultured Neisseria sp. | reverse complement strand
AATTGGAAGATGGTGCTCGCTCGTACTTATCATAACCTAAGTGATCACTTAATTCCGCATTCAACGCTCTTTCAACCAACGATTTGGTTAGTTTCTTCAATAACCCTTCTTCGTCAAATAGCGTTTTTAGATCCGCTCCTGGTTCTACTATTAAATCCATTGCCTGAGATAGCAACTCTTCTTGTTTTGATTGTTGTCCCATTATAATATTCCTTGTTATAACTAACTGATTTTACAACAGTGAATAAAATTTACACAATTATTTTAACAGGCTCCATTCCAAAGCTTTCAAACGTTTCTTCAGGCTTTCTAAATCATTACGCAACCAGATTGACCTGACTCCGCTTGCTGAAACAAGAATTCCCCGCTGAGATAATTCATGTGATGCCCGGACTTGACCAAGAGCGGGATTTTCTATTGCCAGATTAATAACTGCTTCTTCAATATAATCCGGAACACGATTCTTTATATTTGGTTTTTTGCGGCTGATTTCCTGAAGCGCTTCCTCTCCACCATTTTCGTATAGCTGTTTAAAACGGTAGAAACTATCTCTTGAGTAACCCATTACATTACAGGCTTTGGAAACATTACCAAGTTGTTTGGCTAGTTCCAATACTCCAAGTTTAGGTTTAATGATTTTTTCTGCAAAGCTAGACATTTTAACAATCCTTTTAACTTGTTATACTTCACGGGTCAACCCATAAAGTATAACTAATATTTTTAAGAATTGTCAGATTAAATCTAAACCTTTACAAATAAATCCTGGTAGACTCCAGCAAGATCGGAACAATTTTCACTTTGTGTCCAAAAATGCTTATTCGCAGTTGGGTTTCCATTGCCTTGAAATATTTTCAACACATCTTTCAACATTGCGTAAATAGCCAACTGCTTATGTATCTTTTTTATGGTACTATCACACTCTTCAAGTAGCGGCTTACTTCCCTCAAACACCCATTCGTTCCACTGTAACTCTAAAGCACTCAATGGTTTTTCCGCTACCGCCCCAAACGGTAATCGGATTTTGGCTGATTCCTCAGCATCGCTAATTTCTCTGCGCTCAGGAGTCTCAGTCTTACCCATAATACTCTCGTGACTTGTTTCACTCGGTGTTGAATTATCATCATTTGTTTTCGGCGTTAGATTTAACATACTCTCAGTGTAGCGTACATTTAGCATCGCTTTTCTCCGTTCATTATAAATCCGGCGCTTGCTTGAGCAACCGCCGTTAATTCTGTTTAAAAAATCCAGTTCACAATTATTTATTGATTCCCGCCGCATATTTGACCGAATTATCGACCCATTCAATTGCAAGAGTCTCAAACTCAACCGCTAAATCCGATTTATCACGAAAAACTTCGCCACGGATAGTGGTTACCGAAGCACCCAATAAATGCTCACTGCGGCTATCGGTAATTTTGCTGGCAATCTCAAGTGCGGCATGTTTTGGCTCATAGCCAGCAGCATACGCGGTCAAATTAATTACCGCCGATACTGGAAGTAGGTAGCGAAATTTAAAACCATCTCCCTGAATATCGGCACCGGCAATCGCCACACTCAGGCGCGCAACCCCACTACCAGGCGTCTCGGTAACCTTAAATTTTTGGGCGATTGATTTTTGCAAATGCGCATTTAGAATAGCTTTAGCTTGGTTGATGACTTCATTACTAACCACACTTTCACCCTGATTCTGATAAATTATCACCGGATCAATTATCACCGCATGATAATTATTTTTATTAAGCTCCGAACTGACGTAGCGGTAAATTTGCATATCACCTGAATCACCCGGAACCTCTTTTAACAGCTTACTGTTGCCGCTAAAAAATTCCGGTGATGTACTTTGCGGTACGGTTTTGACTGAGGTACTGGAACAGCCTGCCGAAATAACACCCGCCGCAACCAAACCCAAATTCAAAAATTTTTTCATATTTCCCTCCCAAGGTTAATTAAAAATCGACTAAAAAACAATAGCTCACGGTAAATTTTATAGCTCATCAAGCATTTTTTCAGCCGACGGTTCAGTTGATGAATACTCTTGAACCGTATCTGGTTGCGACACACTAACTCCTGCAGTTCCCCCAACTGTTTGTGACTGCCGATTCATTTTTATAGCTGACGATTCAGTTGATGAATACTTTTGAACCGAAGACGCCGTATCTGGTTGCGTGGTTGTTTCCATCCCACCGAGTTTCATTATTGGTGACCGCTCTTTTGTCATTAATTCATGTCGTTTCAATAAGGCCTTTATTTCTATCCCAACGCCATCTTTAGTAACTCCATCCCCGGCATGATTAACGAGTAAGTCGGCAAACTTGTCAATCCGTGATTCACTACTCTCAAGATAAATAATTGTTAATAAGACTTTAGCCGCTTTCTTTATGTATTCATCTCGTTCAGCTTTGGATGTAAATGGAAACACGCCATTATGTAAAGATCCTAAAATATACTCGTCTGCCTTACAAAAGTTCATGCGAAACAACAAGGTGCCATAATTGCCACGATCATATAGTTCCTTCAATAAAACAAACCTATACTTTTCTTCAACCAAATCCAAGCACCTGGCGCTTATACCAATAACAGAAAAATAATTAGAGTAGTACTTAAAATGGCTACCTGGAAAATTGAAGTAACGCTCCAGCTTATTCATTACCTTAAGCGCACGCATCATTACATCTTTAACGATATATATATCCCTGGCTTTTATTGCATTTTCCACGTCATCATAAAATCCTTTTAGGATCTTGCACTCAGCATGTAGAATATATTCGTCTATAGGTTCCTGTATGTTACAGAGTTTTTTAATTATTTGTTGTGTATTTTGAATAAGCGTATTATCTGTCTTAGACCTCTGCCGCAATACCGCTAACGGTATGTTATTAAGATCTATCATCGAGGAGGAAGGCCAAATATATGTTAATGGGGGCTTTATTTGGTCATAATAACTACTTATATGATCCGCAGTAAATTGACTTCTTTCTTCTATTGCGGTCTGTTCCTGAATGACCGGTTGATCTACTCCCCCACTGGCTACCGGTTGATGGCGAAATCTACTAAACGAATTAATAAATCGCGATGGTGTTGGCGAAGGTAGTAGACTTTGGCGGTATTCCCTCACCGATTGTTTTATAGCGTTACAAGCCAAATCATCATGAATAACTTTCTTAAGTTCGGCGCCGAGCTTCTTCTTCAGAGATCTACTTTCTGACAAATAAATAATTGTCAACAAGGTCTTGGCTATTGGTACAACATGCACCGCAGCCACATCTCCCACGAATAAACTCTGGGCACCCTGTAAAGTATTTTCAAGAGATAAACTCTCAGTACAACTGTCGCCTTTACATTTAAAATAAGCGGAATCATAATATCCAACAATATGTTTCAAATTGTCTATAATAATTTGCGGCCACTTAGCAATCAATTCGGCAAGCCACTGCACCCGCTGTTCTGTCTGCAACCGCTGACCTAAGTGATGAATCATGCCGACATAATACAACCCCTCTAATGCTCTTGGGTGTTCCTTTGAATGGCCATAAACATGATTAATTACTGAAAACGCAATCTCAATACCATTATTGATCTCACCTAACAGCTTAGCTGATTGTTGGTTATTCACTTCTGAGGTTCTTTTCCCTATTCTATCCGTCAAGACCCGAAAATAATCTTTCCAGATATCATCTTCTTGAGCGCTGCCAATAATATTTGGTCGCTCAAACAACTTTTCAATCATCTGATCTTTGGTCGGCATAGTTTCAAAAATTTTGGTACTGCGAAATAAGCCGCTCGAGTTATTTTGCCAGGAGCTATCTAATCCCCGTGATGGGGAAACGCTTGTTGGTGAACCAGCTGACTTAGGGGTCGTGTTAATCATACAATATCTCACTTTTTAAAATATTATCAATAAAATATCCGGTAATCATGTTCACCACCCTCCGCCAGTGGTGTTGTAAGGCGACAATCTGTCAAAAACCAATGTTTACGCACCGCAGCCTTATATCATTCCGCCCATGATTCATTAGTTAGTACTATTTCCTATCGCCTTCATTTCCGTCCCACTAGATTCCCTATTATTAAAAAATTCACTATCATTATTAAAAATATTGTCTTTAATTTCCTGTCTAATGTCAATACTATCAATCTTTCCGATCTGTGAAAGAATGAATTCATATCGATTAATAAGATCTTTGTTCCTTGATAGATAGAAAAGTTTGAGCAAAATTTCAGCAGGTTTTTTTACTTTGTCAGATATTTCTTTTATTTTTTTCTGTTTAATGTCTGCAGTTAAAAAAGGAATTACTACTTCATCTGTAGTAGAAAATACCGCGACTGCGTCATGCAATCTTAATGTCACTACGTCAATCGGTTCTAATTTGAATCTGCTAGTTGTTTCGCGGTTTATATCATGGGTAGACTTTCATTAACCAATTGTTCCGTTCGAAAATAAAGAAAATTTTTCCAAACATCTCCTTATCAACCAAGGTCTTTAAAAACTTAAGCTGTTCTTTACCGGCAGGAAACAAATCCAGTAACTTAATGATAAAACCAAACGTAATATGGCCATCTACAGGGGAGTAATGATTATAATCGTGAAATTCCAGATTTTCGAAAACACCAAGAAAGTCTAATGCTGTTTCAGCTTTATACTCTGCTTGACAGGCATCAATAATGTCTTCTACTTTTTTAGCAAGAGGTATTAATATATTACGCACTCCATCAATCAATTCTCTTTTTTCGTCGTCCGTTAAAGCCTTATCTCCTTTGGGAAGAGAACGCTCTAAGTCAATAAACTTTTGCCGATTTTCACTGTACATCTTATCTTTCTCACTGTTTCCACTTGCAAAATACGAAGTATTTAAAGAGGATTTAGGGTTTTGGGTAGCGGAAATCGAAGAATTAGAAGCTGCCAGACTAGAAATACCATGCGTTCTACGCATATTAAGCACCTTTCAAAACTATAACTATTTACCATCTCGCTATTCTAGCTGGGCACTATATTTGCTGGCTATCTGCAAAATATGCAGATAGCCGACTACCAGTCAGCTCACCTATAATCACTCTTTATCTCAAATACAGGAGTTTATCTAATGCGCAAAATCTTATTTCTCATGGCAATTATTGGTTCCGCTAACGCCGCTGAGGTCGTACACGACGATGGCAGTAATGTAGTTTGGACGGCTATTTTTGAAAATCAGGTTCCCAATGCCGGCAATGTTACTCAGGAATATTGTGACAAGCATACCCCCGATATCATTACCACCAACATCAAGCAAATTACCTCAAGTAACGGCGTTGCCGCCAAAAATGGGGTCTCGATTCAGTATCAGTCCTACAAGGGTGAGGAAATTAACGGGCTATACTTCAATACCGTTAAAGGCTACTTAAAAGGCACCGGCGCCAACGGTAAAGAATGGACGGTACCGATCAGTCTCTATGAACAAACGTTGGCGGAAGTTGGAAAAACTTACACCGTCTGGAGTACCCCTTACTGCAAAGGCACTTTTATTGGCTATCCGTCAGTAGTTAGTTCTACTAAATAAATTTGGTTTCCTTAAAAGTAGCGGTTGTAAAATCACCGCTGCTTTTTTCTTACGCCAACAGATACTATTCACCTCACCAAGCAAATTATGCCCACCAGTCCTTGATTACCAACTTAGTCTGATTAATAAATCTTTACCCACTGATTGGCAATTATTTATCTGCAATTTTTGCAGGTAGCACCAACAATTACCAATATGACAAAATCTAGTGTAGTAAATTCATAACTATGATTAGCTTTCGATTCAACGCAGCTAATATTATGACGAATTAGTATTATTAAAACAGGTAGCAGCATGACAGCATTTATTTCCTCGGCGCTCAAAATTTGGTATAACTTCTCCTCAACTCCGTCCAAAGCGACTCAGGACTCACTGTCCAGATACGTAGATTATATAAAAACCACCAATTTTACAACAGAAGGTTATCAGCAACAACTTGCCGAATTAGTCAAGGAAATAATCGGGGAAAAATCCTGGGAGTTTGCGCAGCTACCCAGTTTGGATAGCAAACACCAGTGGTTTAGCTCATCACAACTTAGTGAAAAGCAAACCTATTTAATTGTGATTTGCTTTTTAATCAATGAGCGGCTGCAGCATGGAGCATTATCATCATCACAACTGAATTGGGATAAACTTACTTACTGGTTTGACCAGACATTAGCATCAATCAAGCGCGAAGACAATCAACCGGTGCAAAAAAATGCTCCCTCAAAACGCTTTATGTTGACATATCAGCTAGAAAAATCTATTTACAAACCATGATCTCAGTTACTAGCACGGCTAACAACCAATGTTTAACAGATTACGCCGCGGATTATTCGGCTGATTTTATATTAAATGATTTCACAGAACCGGCACTAGGGGTGGACATTCATGCTTCCGAAGTAATTACGATTAAAGAAATAAATCGTCTAACCGCTGAAGAGAGCCAACAACTTGCCTCCACAATTAAAGATCATCTTTTAAACGCAACCGATATGAATCAAGAGGAGGTAAATCAAGGTCCAGATCAACCAGCATCGTAATACCGAAATAATTTAGGGACTGGCACTTGTCCAGTCCCTATTGGTACATCTACGGCGACTTGCGTTCAACCATGCAATAATTTATCCGGCAGTGCGTTAGTTAGCCGCCTGGCGATTAACATCTTTAGCATAATGTGATAAGGTGTGATATTTAACAAACAACCGGTTAAGTTCACAGTAACTTACCCAGAATTGTTTAATCCGCGAACAAGTTTTCTGTAACCAACCACCAGTCGATGATAAGTCTCCATTTTTATCACTGTCATTGAGCCAATCGTTCGGAAGCTTGATTAAATGCTCTGGCTTAATATGTACATGGTTATTTATTGTGGTTTGATTTTGTTGTTTGTTATCTGTCAATGCGTGCATTTGTAAATACTCCTTTAATTAAATATCTGCATTAATATCAATACAAGGACGCATTTTCACACACGCTTAAGCAACTATAAAACCTGCATTTTTTGCGGATAAAGCAAACAGATTCTCAAGCTATTATCCAGCACACTAAGTGATTGCGTATTATTGTAAGCACTCAATAAAGTACATATTGACTTATTGTAGCAGCCTAATGTCTGATGGCATTTCTAATGTTATTGTTGGAACTGCATTAATATTTGCGGCGTAGAAAATTAAGATTTTGGTTTATAGTCTAATGGTACTAAGTTAGAAAATTTTAAGTCTAGCCCCTTTGGTTTAGTTACCGGAACTAAGTTGTGTTTATTCATAATCGCAGCAACTTTTTTATAACTACATTCAGCGACTTATTTCTGGACTATAAAAGGAGATTAAATCGAATTAATCAGATGAATATGCGCTATCTTCAGCGCATATTCACTATGATTTAGCCTATACCACGAAAACTAGAAAAATGTAACAAACGATTTTTAAGATTAACGATTTTGCTCGCGAATTATGCGAGTAAAATCTTAATTACAAGGTTACCCCGGTTTTAAAAATTGCCAGCTCGCGGGCATTATTTTTTTCGTTATTAACCAATTGACCGCTAGCAACCGCCAGCAGATAATCAATAAATTGAGCTACCAATTTATCAAAATCAACATCTTCCACCAAACATCCGGCATTAAAATCAATCCATTGCGGCTTTAATCCGGCAATCCGGCTATTGGTTGCGATTTTGACGGTTGGCACAATACTGCCAAACGGCGTGCCACGTCCGGTGGTAAATAATACCATCTGGCAACCACTAGCTGCCAGAGCGCTGGAAGCCACCAAATCATTTCCCGGCGCACTTAACAAATTTAGCCCGCGAATGGTAATTTGCTCGCCGTATTTTAGCACTGCCGCAACTTGAGCACTACCGGCTTTTTGGGTACATCCCAACGACTTATCCTCCAGAGTTGAAATACCGCCAGCCTTATTACCCGGCGACGGATTTTCATAAACCGGTTGCTGATGCTTAATAAAATAGTGCTTAAAGTCATTAATCAATTCAACAATTTGGGTAAATACCGTTTCATTGGCAGCACGCTGCATTAACAAATGCTCGGCGCCAAACATTTCAGGAACTTCGGTTAACACACTTACCCCGCCATTAGCGACAATATAATCGGAAAAAGCTCCGACCAGCGGATTGGCAGTTATCCCGGATAAACCATCGGAAGCACCACATTTTAGCCCGATTCGCAGCTCGCTAAGCGGACATGACTGACGGTGATCGTTACTGATTTCCCGATAAATTTGGGTCAATAGTTCAACGCCCGCAGCAAGTTCATCGCCAACTTCCTGAGTTACAAAATACTTAATGCGCTTATCATCAAATTCCCCCACTTGGGCGATAAATTCCTTCATGGTATTATTTTCACAACCCAAGCCAACAATCAGTGCACCGCCACAATTAGGATGTTTGGCTGCAGCAGCCAGAATCGTACGGGTATTAACGTGATCATCGCCCAACTGCGAACAGCCATAATTATGGGCTAACACATTGATACAATCCACATTCTGCAGTTGCCATGCTCCGCCAAGTTGCGCCAGAAATTTATCACGAATCTGATTGGCAATACCATTTACACAACCAACGGTTGGGATAATCCATAGTTCATTGCGGATGCCGACTCGGCCATCTGCCCGCAGATAACCGGCAAAAGTACGTGCTTCAATTTTAGCCGGCGCAATATTGAATTGTGGCTGATAGCTATAATCATTGACATCCGACAAATTGGTCTTGATATTATGATTATGTACCCAGGCACCAGGTTTAATGGTACTTAACGCATGACCAATCGGCGAACCATATTTGATGATATTTTCATGGGCTTTAATTTCGGTTAAGGCAAATTTATGACCGCGACTGATGTTTTCGCCAATTACAACTGTCAGATTTTGATCAATAATACAGCTTTCACCGGCAGTTAAATCAACCAGCGCCACCGCCACATTATCCAATGAATTGATACGAATCAATTTTTTCATTGCAACACCTCGGTTAATGCCAGCGTAATACCTTTATCAAAAATCTGCGTCACTTGCTGGGTTACAGTTTTTAGCAGCAATAAATTTGTGCTTAAATCTTTACCCCATAGCCGCGAATTAGCTAATAGTTGCTGGACTTGTAAAGATAGCGCTAATTCTCCATCACCCCATACCCGTTGGAAAATTTGAATAACTTCAGAATCATCATTTAAGGCGATTGGTTCATTGCCGCGCTGACCGCGATAAAATACCAGCAATGCCGCTAAAGCAAAAGCCAGGGTTTGCGGTGGTTGCGAGTATTTTTGCTGATAATCTTCAATAATCGGTAAATCCCGCGCGACAAATTTGGCAATCGAATTTAAGGCGATACTCATCAGAAAATGAACAATGTATGGATTGGCAAAACGCTCCAACACTTCAGCCTCGAAAGCCTGTGCTTCCTTGGTTGGCACTGCCAAAGTTGGGATAATTTCATTATTAATTAGCTGCTGGATATAACGTTTAAGCAGTGGATTTTCCAAACTCAACCGCACTTCGTCAATTCCGGATAAATAAGCTACCGGCACCAACGCGGTATGAACTGCATTTAACAAGCGTACCTTTAACTGCCGATATGCGGCCAAATCGCTCGCCAGTTTCACGTTAAATTGCGGATGATTAAAAATCAGCTCGTCTTTGATTGTTTCAGCGCCAGTAATCACCCATGAGTAATACGGTTCCGCCACCGTCACCAATTGATCGGCATATGGCAGGCTATCTAGCAGCTCCTGATCGCCATGGGGAAAACCGGTAACAATCCGATCCACCAGCGTCGAACAAAAATAATTGGAGGTATTCAGCCAATCAATAAAATCATTGCCCAACTGCCACAACCGGGCATAGCGCAGGCAAATTTCTTTAAGCACCGCACCATTATCTTCAATTAATTCACAGGCTAAAATAATCATGCCCTTATCTACAGCACGATTAAAAATTTGGTAGCGGGCAAATAATAATTGGGTCAATTTTGCCGGAAAACTTTTACCCGGTTTAATCAACTGATCATCATTGCCATCAAAAACAATTCCCGCTTCAGTAGTATTGGAAATTATATAACGAACTTGCGGTTCGGCCGCCAATGCCAAAAATTTAACAAAATCCTGTTCCGGATTGACTGCCAGCGCAATGCTATCAATAATGCGGGTTTCCCGCCGTGGTTGACCCTCAACCAAGCCCTGAATTACCAATTGGTAAAGCCCTTGCTGTTGATTAATGGTTGTTGCCAATTGGGCTCCCATATATTCAACCACTGCCACATTCCCATTAAAATCCAGCTCCTGATTTGCCTGTCCTATCATGGCATCGGCAAAAGCCCGTAAAAAATTGCCACCGCCAAATTGAATGACCTTAAGTGGACGCGAAGTTGTTGGATGATTGCTCCGATTTAATTGTTGCATTTATTTTTTTACCTTTAATATAACTGCTCATACATAACAGTTTCGTAACTACCGGAATATGAAGCAAAAGCAAGGCGCTAGGCGACGCAGTGTACAGTGGAGGTACATAAGAAGCCTGGTAACGCAGCTATTGCGATAGAGTCCGAGTAGTTACCCTTTAACTATGTTTACGCTGATTAAGTTCAGCAACCATTTGATTATAACGATTATCATTTAACCCATATAAAAACCAGATTACGCCAGCGGCAATAAACATCGCAATTGCCGGATAGAGCATCAGCAGACCTTTAATTCCCAATAAAGCGCCACTGGTTTGCTTGGCATGAGGAATATAGCCAACCAACGTCAGCCCGATTCCTGAGGCAAATCCCGAGATGGATTGGGCTAATTTACGCGAGAAATTAAATGCGGCATAGGTAGTTCCGGCATTACGACTTCCGGTTTTCCACTCGCTGTAATCAATAGTATCGGAGACAAACGCCCAGGTAATTCCATTGGGAATGCTGATTCCGACAAAAGCGATTGTTGCCAAAATAGTAAAAGTTACCGGATTGGAAGGCATCAGAAAATTAATTAAATCGGCGCTACAACCAATCAAAAAGCCCAAAATGGCAGTATTCTTTTTGCCAAATAATTTTACCAGATAAGGAATGATGAAAATCGACAATACCGAGCAGCCAATAATGATGAAATTAATATAACTCATCAAATAAACGTCACCAAGATTATACTGACAAAAATAAATCAGCATCGCGGTTTTGATATTGTATGCCGAAATCGAAAACACCGTCATTAAAATCAGCACCAGCAATGGTTTATTGCTAATAACGGTATGAAATAATTCTTTAACTCCGGCCTTTTCTTGCGGCGGTAATGGAACCCGTTCGTGAGTGCAGCGAAAAGTAAAATAAAAGGCAATCACCCCAACCAAACTCATAATTCCGGCAACCAGCGGATAGCCAATTCGTTCACTGGGAAACAATGCTACCAGCGGCATAAAAATTACCCCGGTAATCAATAATGCGCCCAAAGAACCGGCTTGGCGGAAAGATGCCAATAAAGTCCGATCCTGCACATTCTGAGTAATTGAAGCACCCAACGAACCATACGGTACATTGGTAAAGGAATACAGCACACCCCAAGCCATATAGGTGGCATAGGCAAATACCAATTTGCCCTGAATCGAGACATCGGGAGTTAGAAACGTGATTACCGTCAAGATTGCCAGAATAATGCTTGAAAAAAACATTACCGGTTTATATTTACCCATTTTAGTGGCCTTGCGTCGATCGATAAATGAACCCGCCAGCGGATCCATAAACGCATCAAAAATTTTGGTGAACAAAAAAATCCCGCCAGCCGCAATTCCACTAATACCGCAAATATCGGTATAAAATTTGAGCAGATAAGCCTGTCCCAGATCAAACATGAAGCCATTGCCGAAATCTCCGGCACCGTAGGCCAACTTTTCCTTGAGCTTTAAACGTTCTTCATTCATTATCGTATTCCCAAAAAAATGCCTGAACTATAAAATATACTCACAGTATTTGAGTTCCGGACGCGAAGCATTGATAAAAAAGACGACGCGGTGTAGGCTAACTACATAAGGAGTCTTTTTTGAAATACGACAAAGTCCAGAGCTCAAAGACGAAGAGTATAGAATCAGGCACGATATTTATCTTTCAACCGCCACTGCTTTACCGGTAAATTCCAATAATTGGTTCATAGTTGGGTAACCTTCGGAATCACCTTTGACCAAAGTAGCCATCGCGCCAACACCATTTGCCAATTCGCCACATTCAACCATCGGATTGGCTGCCAAAATTCCGGCAAGAAAGCCTGCCGCAAAACCATCACCCGCACCAACGGTATCGACCAATTTATGCACCGGATAACCAGCAACCCGGGTTTGCTCACCGCGATGGCTGATTAAACAACCATCTTTACCAAGTTTAAGCACGATGGTTGCACAGCCCATGGCATGAAAGCGGGCAAAAATTTCTTTAGTATCCGAGGTTCCCAATAAAAATTCTGCCTCATCCAATCCCGGAAAAATAATATCCGCCAACTGTGCCATCTCGAGCAAAGTTTTACGTGCACTCTTTGCATCCCACAATTTTAGCCGCAGGTTGGGATCAAAGGAAACCATCACCCCCTGCTTACGGGCACTACTTATTGCCGCAAAACTGGCGGCTTTACAACTTTCAGCCAGTGCCGGCAAAATTCCGCTAACATGAAGAATCCTTGCTCGTCCGATATAATCATCATTTATAAATGATTCATCCATATTGGTAATCGCGGCACCTTTGCGATAGTAGTAAACAATAGGATTTGTCCCATGATATTGTTCTTTAAATAAGATTCCAGTTGGTAGTTTTTCATCTAAAGAAACTTGTGATAAATCAATCCCCTCGCCTTGGAGCGCATATTTGACATAGCGCCCAAATTCATCATTGCCCAAGCGTGAAATCCAACCACACTTATATCCCAAACGCGACAAGGCTATTGCAACATTAGCCTCGGCACCACCGATTGATTTGGAAAAAGTATTAACAAAGCGCAGTGGTCCGGCATGTTCCGGACTAAAAATCACCAGTGCTTCACCGAGTGTAACTACATCCATTTGATTGTCCTATTCAAAATTAAAATAGTTTTTGGCATTATAATAACTAATATCGGCAACCAATTTAGCCAAAGTTTCCTCATCAGCGGGATATTCACCATTTTCAACCCAGCGCCCGATCAGATTGCATAAAATTCGCCGGAAATATTCATGGCGGGTATATGATAAAAAGCTGCGCGAATCGGTTAACATACCAACAAAAGTCGCCAATGCGCCAAGATTGGCAAAGGCTTTTAACTGTTCTTCCATACCATCGCGCTGATCATTAAACCACCAGCCGGAACCCAATTGAATCTTGCCGCGGGCAGTACTATCCTGAAAACACCCCATCAAGGTCGCCAACAAATAGTTATCGGTACCATTCAAACTATAAAGTATGGTTTTAGGCAAACCGCTGTTACTATTAATGGCATCCAGTAAGCGCGATAACGGCTCGGCTACCGGCGTGTCATTAATCGCATCAAAACCACTATCGGCTCCTAGTTTGGCAAACATCCGGCTATTGTTATTGCGGGTTGAATTCATATGATATTGCATTGCCCAGCCATATTTTTGGTATTGTTCACCGAGGAAAATTAGTACATGGCTGCGGAATTGGGTTTCTTCATGCACCGTCACCGCCTGACCAGCTAGTGCTTTGGCAAAAATTGCCTCAACCTCAGCGACTGAGGCAGTGGCAAACGGAACATAATTCAGCGCATGATCCGAAACTTTACAACCATTGGAATTAAAAAATTCAACCCGCACCGCCAATGCCTGCAGGAAGCTCGCCAATGAATTAATTGTAACACCGGAAACTGCCGTTAATTTATCCAGATAAGCACAATATTCAGGATTATTAATTGCCAGTGCTTTATCTGGGCGAAAGCTCGGCAATACTTTGGTTGGTAACTCAGTAGCCAACTGGCGATGAATCAATAGATCATCAACCGGATCATCGGTAGTACAAATCACTTCGACATTGGATTTTTTGATAATATTTCGAACGCTTAGACCACCGGATTGAATCTGACGGATTGATTCGTCCCAGATTTTCGCGGCAGTTTGCGGGTTAAGAATATCATAAATTCCAAAATAACGTTGCAGCTCCAAATGAGTCCAATGATATAACGGATTGCCGATTAATTGCGGCAGCGTCTGTGCCCAAGCTAAAAATTTATCAAAATCGCTGCTCTCACCGGTAATATATTTTTCTTCAATTCCGACACTGCGCATTGCCCGCCATTTATAATGATCACCAGCTAACCACATCTGCGTTAAATTGCTAAACTGCTTATCTTCCAATATTTCATGTTGCTGAATATGGCAATGATAATCAATAATTGGTAAATTTTTGGCATAATTATGAAACAGGCGGACAGCGGTTGGGTTGGTTAATAAAAAGTTTTCATCCATAAATGTGGTCATTATTAATCCCTCTTAAAAATATTTGTTTTCACTATGTTAATGCTCACTTGACACACGTAGACCTTGCATCACAGACTTGTTGGTAAGCGCTTTCACCTGTCTAGACAATTGCCCAACGCGCTTTACAGGAATCTAATTAAGCATTAATAATGTTTACGTTAACATACATTATTTTAAACGATATGCGTTAGTGCGTGGGAACTTTAATTGATTAAAATAAGTCAATAAATTAGTAGATTACAGCCAAATCACCTGACAATATATTACTAGGTTAATAGTATAATCAGCCCAACTATCCCGAGGGCAATTGTTTGCCGGATATTTGTAATCGTAGCAAATTTAATGTGTGATCAGCAGCAGATACCTTAAAGTGTTGGTTTTCAACCACAAATCCAAGTTTATTAAGAAGTTTTATTGAACGCAGATTCTCCGGCAGCGCAATTGCCAATAACTCTTTTTCAGCCAATGCGTTTTTGGCATAATTAATAACACCCGTGCACGCCTCATAGGCATAACCACGTCCAGTATATTCATCAAGGAAAGCAAAACCCAAATCAACCGCCGGTAAGTTGTCACGTTTGATTAATCCACAAATCCCAATTGGACAATTTAATGCTACCTCATCTACCGCCCATAAGCCAAAACCATAATTTTGATACATCGTCCGCGGACCATTATTAATATAGGCTATCGCTGCGGCAATAGAATCAATTTGTTTGTCGCCAATATATTTTTTCCACGACTCTTGATTTAGCAGCCGGAAAATAAATTCCGCATCATTCTCATTCAATTCGCGAAGCTGAAGGCGGTTGGTAGAAATAATTGACAATTAAATAGCACCTTAATTATAAATCCGGTCGCTTAGACATAATAACCTGCTCAAGGTATTCCAAACATTTGGTTTCAGTAATCAAATTTATGAAAACATCGTCACCATAAATAGCTTTCCTTAGTTTTTGATAAATTTCAATGCTCGTTTTTAACGCGGCAATTATCGAATCAAGTGAATAAATTGCAATAGTTTCCTTCAGGTCTTCGATCTCAGAAGCTGGAAGATTTCGTTCAACTCGACGTACGCCACGGGGCAAATGGCCGGATTTTACTTGCAATAAAGGTCCCAAAACTTGAGCACGGATAAAAGACAACATATCTAAAACTTCAAAATATTCACCACGCCCCAATTTCAGAGCTGCATAATGAATCCATGTCCAAAAGCGATCTTCAATCCACTGTAAATCTAAATCTGGCCATTTTGCAACAGTTGAAGCGATTATTTTAGATAACTGCTGTTCTTTTTCCCAGATTATCTGGGGGTTTTCAACCCGCGAATAAAATTCTTCCAATGTAACAAACTTTATATCAACATGCAGCAACGGTTCACTATAAAGACAAATTAAAACTCGCGGTTCACCGACATGTTCACCGGTAAAAGCATTTAATAGTTTACCAATACTTGATGCAAAATTTATCATTTCCAAGCGATCGGAAGAAACCAACTGTTCAGTAACAACAATTAAATCCAGATCAGAATAACTGTCCATTTCCTGATTTATCCATGACCCGCCTACTGCTAGCCCAAGAATTCCACGATAATTTACAATATGAGGAAGAATATCCTCCACAAATTTCTCATGCATCATTTACTTCCCCTGCAAAATCTTGCAATACTCACCTAAGTTAACATACTGCTAATAAACAAAATATTGCGTTATTTTATCGCAAGAGACGTAACATAATTTAACTTTTATCCAACACCCCATGACTAACCACACCAAAACGGTCACTACGATGAGTACGTACGTCGGAATTTACCCCACAGGAATTAAAAAATGCACCGCGAAGGTGCACTTTTAATAAATTAGTGGCAACCGTTGACCACTGCGGCAGGGTCATTATTCGCAAAATCACAGCTAACACTTTTATTGGTAGTGGTGTTAGTAAATTCAACTTGATACATACCGTTATGAGTTTTTTGATCTTTGATTTTGCAATTATCTTGAATCTGCTTTAAGGTTGTAGCACTAGTGATCGATAAACTATTACATTTCAACGTACTCATATCCAATGATGAAGCAAATGATAAAACCGGCAATGCCAACGCAATCACTAAAAATTTACGCATAATTATATTCCTCTCAAAGTTAATAATTGACAGATGCTTATTTTAACACTATACTTGGAATTTAAGGATACAGAATTGCGCTTCACCACAAATAAAACAAAAAACCCAGATATATTTATCTGGGATTTCTGCTCAGTAGGAAACAATCACTCATTTAAAGGAACAATATTAGATTGTTTAGCTTATTTTCGGAAATACTGACAATCCGTGGTTCTTTGGACCAGAAAGAACCTGCAAGTCTCGGCACTTGCAGGAATAATTCTAGCATTAAAGTAACTTAATTTAATAGCTGTAAATTTGCATAACCACTTTGCAAATTTGCAAGATGGTTAAGAAACAGTAGCAAACACTCTACTCCAATTACGATTTATTGACATTCGCAGTACTTCAACATCCTGTTTTAATAACCGCGCCAATTGCTGCAGATAAATTTCACAATCATTAGAACTGGATAATTCTTTAGTACTAATCGGCATATACGGGGCATCGCTTTCAATTAGGAGGTTATCCTGCGATATTCGGATTATTGATTTAACCAATTGGCTATTGGCATTCATAATAATGCTACCAATGCCCAAATAAGCCCCTTTTTTGACTAGTTGGTGCGCCAACTCACTATTTCCATTATACGCATGCACCAGCAGCGGAACCTGCAACTGTGCTTTGGCAAGCAGCATTAACAATTGATTATAGGCACGAACGCAATGGATAACTACCGGCAACTGATATTCACTAGCCAAGCGTAGCTGCAATTCGAATACTGTTTGTTGATATTCAAAATTGGCTTTCAATAAATCCAGCCCACACTCGCCGATAAAATCCGGGTGATATTGCTCAATTTGCTCTCGCAACAACTGTTCAAGAACCACCAAATCCGGATATTCACCAACCGCCCACGGATGCAAGCCAAAACCAATTTTAGTCTGCGGTTTTTGCTGACGCAAATGAACTAAAGCCGCAAAATCTGTCGGTGTAATTGCGGCTACGGCTCGTGGGAAATCCACAGATTTTTCATTTAATGCCGCCAAATGGCAATGACCATCAAATACTCGGCTAATCATCGCAAATGTTCAACAACTAATTCTTTATAGCCGGTAGCGGCATCAAATTCACGTTTGAATAATACGTCTTTGAATTCTATCACTACAATTTCCGCAGTGGTATTAATCAAACACCCATCGAGTAAATGGCCACCAAGACAATGTCCATGATTATCGGCAACACTCAGGTGTAAATGAACTCCATGCTGCGACAGGGTTCCATTTAATGAGATTATTTCAAAATCGCCTTCACGTTGTAGATAAGTACTGCCACCGGCTAAACGCAAATGTAAATTCTTTAAACACCCAACTGAACTGATAATCGCACCAGCTTTAATCTTATGCTGATGGCATAAATTGAGCAATTCTGACTTAAGGTCTTGCCCCAGTGTCAGCCGACACACATGAAGCATAAACTTAGTAGCGTCCATAACCAACCTCCATAACTACCGATAAATTTTTCTGTTCTTTCGGTAAATCCATCCAACCAACATCATCAAAAACATTCAGGCTGACCGGGTGAAGATGGTGGTGAAAAATCATTCCGCTGATCCGCGATGAAAATAATCACAATATGCAGCGATTTTACATTTTTCACACTCTGGTTTCTTAGCCTTACATACGTAGCGACCATGGAGAATCAACCAATGATGGGCATCAAGCAGAAACTCTTCGGGAATGACTCGCATTAAGCCTTGTTCGACTTCAAGAACATCTTTGCCGCGGGCAATCCCCAAGCGATTGCCCAAGCGAAAAATATGGGTATCGACGGCAATTACCGGCTGATTAAATAAGGTATTAAGAATAACATTGGCGGTCTTACGCCCCACTCCCGGCAAAGCCTCTAATTCCTTGCGAGTCTGCGGAACTTCACCATTATACTTATCAAGCAAAATCTGCGCCATTGCCACGACGTTCTTGGCTTTGGAACGATAAAGTCCAATTGTCTGGATATATGGAATCAGCCCATCTATTCCCAATACCGCAATTTGTGCCGCCGTATTAGCCACCGGATATAACTTGGCGGTTGCTTTATTGACACCGACATCCGTCGCTTGTGCCGAGAGGATTACCGCCACCAACAATTCAAAATTACTGTTATAATTCAATTCGGTAGTCGGTTTAAAATTATCTTCGCGTAAAATCGCAAAAATTCGCTGCGCCTGTTGCCTGCGTTTGGCTAACTGAACTTTCGATATTGTCATCTGTTATTACCTAGCATCCATACTATTATTATCTTTTAAGCTTTATTAATCAATAATTTTCCTATCATTGATCTTCCCTCATCAATACTCAGATTCCCACTGATAAGCGAGATTTTCAAAGCGAGTATATTGATTTAAGAATGCCAGTTTTACCAATCCGGTCGAACCACTCCGATTTTTCGCAATATTGACTTCGGCAAGCCCCTTGTCCTTACTGTCTTCACGATTATAATAATCATCACGATATAACAGCAAAATAATATCCGCATCCTGCTCCAAGGCACCGGATTCACGCAAATCGGAAATATTTGGGCGTTTATCGGTCCGACTTTCCACATCGCGGTTTAATTGCGATAACAGAATAATCGGCACATCCAATTCCAACGCCAAGGTTTTCAGCGAACGCGAGATTTCGGCAATCTCCTGCGCACGGTTGGAATTTGGTCCGCTATTGATACCACTCATAATCTGGACATAATCAATTACAATCAACCCGAGTTTACCGACCCGATCACTCAGTCGGCGCGCGCGCGCGCGCAAGTCAATAACATTAATCCCGGAAGTTTCAGCAATATGAATCGGAGCGCTCTTAAGTTCATTCATGGCAATAAAGATTTTTTCCATATCATCATGGGTAACATCACCACGTTTAATAATACTTTGATCGACCCGCGCACACGAACTTAGCATCCGCTGAACCAATTGCACCGCCGGCATTTCCAGCGAAAAGACCGCCACTGGCATTTTATTTTTTAGTGCAATATTTTCGGCAATATTCAGGGCAAACGAAGTTTTTCCCATCCCCGGACGTCCGGCAATAATAATCAGCTCGCCGCGTTGCAACCCCGAAGTAAAGCCGTCCAATTCGGTATAATGGGTTGCCACGCCGGTAATTCCGTCTTTATCTTCCCGTTGCGAGGCTTCCATCATCTTGGCGATTACTTCGTCAAGTAAATCGCGAAATTCGGCGAACTGCTTATTGCTGGCATTAAGATCTTTGATATTGAAAATTTTTTGTTCCGACTCATCGAGAATCTGATCAACATTACGCCCCTGCGGCGCGTAGGCACTATCGGCAATTACATTGCTGGCACTAATTAATTCGCGCAGAATAAACCGTTCGCGGATAATTTCGGCATAGCTTTGAATATTGGTCGAACTGGCGGTAGCCTCAACCAGATTGTGCAAATATTCAATGCCACCAATAAATTCAAGTTGATTATTCTGTTTCAGCGACTCGGCAACGGTCACCGCATCAACATTTTTATTTTCGCTTCTAAGCTTAACCACATGTTCAAAAATAATCTGATGTTCTTTGCGGTAAAAATGCTTGGGAAATAGCACCCCGCCGATATAATCATAGGCATATTCATCAAGTAATACCCCGCCAATCAAATACTGCTCGGCTTCAATCGAAGAAGGGGGGGTTTTTAAGCTATTAATTAAATTTTCTGAAGTTGTCATTATTTTTTATTTTTCATGCGTAAATAGAGATGTTTTTTACCGGAAGTCGGCGAAACCCGTTCTTCAATTTCAAAAATATTTTTCCGCGCTTTAACCAAGCTGCTTAATTTTTCATAGCCATAATCTCGCGGATCAAAATCCGGCTGTACCCGATTAAGATAAGAACCAAAGGTTGCCAAATTTGCCCAGCCATCATCGCTACTGGCTTCTTCCACCGCTTTGGCTGCTAATTTTAACGGAAAACGTTTTTTGTGAGCCTCTTTATCGGCTGAATTTTTATCATGGCTTACTTCATCGATAATAATTTCGGCAGGCGATGCCTCATCTTCAGGCTTATCAACCAGCCGCAGATTTTCGGTACGAATAAATTTATGACAGGCATTGCGAAACGACGCCGGGGTTTTTTCTTCACCAAAACCGTAGACCCACAGCCCTTCTTCACGAATCCGCATTGCCAGACCGGTAAAATCACTGTCGCTGGAGACAATACAAAAGCCATCAAAACGCTTGGTATAGAGTAAGTCCATCGCATCAATGATCATGGTGCTATCGGTGGCATTTTTGCCGCGAGTATAAGCAAATTGCTGTACCGGCTTGATCGCAAATTTATTTAACACGCTTTTCCACTGCGAGCTATGGGAGGAGGTAAAATCGCCGTAAATCCGCTTAACCGTGGCCTCGCCATAACGGGCAACATCAGCCAGCAGTGCTTCAATAACCGAAGCCTGCGCATTATCGGCATCAATTAGTACCGCCAAATGCAAATCCGCTTCATCATGATTTTTAGAAATAATCATTTATTTTAACCCTTTTTAATTTTATTGACAACAACCCCGGGCATCAATTTTCCAGACATCCACTACCACGTCATTTTCAGTGACATAAAAATAATCAAATAGATTAATCGTGGGATCACAGTGTGCCACTACTAGTTCAAGCACTTCGCCACAGCCCGGTAATTTGCCGCCAGCTCCTGCCAGCACTTTACCGTGTTCATCGCCGAAATAGTCCCAATCATAACTTAAGTCCTCATGGCTGATAATCCGTGGCTTGGTTGCTACTTTATACAAGGCTTTGGTACCGGCATCAACGGTTACAAATTCAGCTTGATTAGTACTAATCACTGTTGTTAACATCGTCATTGCCGGCAAAAATGGTGATTCTTGGTAATCAATTTCAGAGTATTCCTGATCCATAACGCAATATGAACCCGGCTGAATTTCACTAACTTCTGGCAACTCAGCATCAAGGCTAAAAGTACCGGTGCCGCTGCCGGTTTGAATGCGACAATCAATTCCAAGCGTCAAGAGTTGTGCCTTGACTTTTCCTGCCGCTGCTAATATGGCATGAGTTTGCCACCGGCGTTCCGCCAAATCAGCGATATGCTGTAAATGACCGGCGTAGCATTGAATCCCGCTAAATTTAAGGTTCGGGAGTTGATTTATTTTAAGTGCCAATTCAACGGCATCTTCCAAAGCAACCCCGGTACGCCCAATCCCACCATCAATATCCACTAAAACCTTTAGCTTAAGTTGACGCTGAGAACAAAATTCATCCAGTAATTGCGCACCTGACCAACTATCGACTACCACCGCAACTTCAGCCAAGGCGAGCACTTTTGCCAATTGAGTCAATTTATGGATTGTCACCAGCGGCGAAGTTAACAGTATATTATCAACTCCCGCCTGTGCCATTACCAAAGCTTCTGAAACTTTGGCAGCGCACACACCAACCGCGCCATATTCCAACTGCAGTAACGCCAGCTGACTGCATTTATGAGTTTTAATATGCGGGCGCAGTGCTACATTTTTGCTGGTGGCTAAATCACGCATCAACGCTAAATTGGCGAGCAATTTCTTTTTATCAATCACCAAACACGGGGTATCAAGTTTAGACTTATGCTGCCCGAGATATTCTTTCAATTCAAAATCCTTAATCATCACAATTTATCCGGCGCTTTACTTCCGGCGAATCGGCAGTACTAGGATAGCGCATGGTTAATTCACCAACTGCCGCCGGTTTAACTAATTGGGTTTTATCACCGCTTAACTGGCTAATTGATTCAAGCTTGGCAACCGCACTGGCAGCAGTGCCGTTATCAAGAGATTTAATCACATCATCATAGCGCCCGGCAGTTTGCTTGATTGAATAGCCTAAATCGGCAATCCGCTGCAAAGTTAAATGAAATTTGTCATTCAGTTCCCGCGCCAATTGCAGCACTTTTTCGGCTCGTTCTTCAACCAGATACACATCCCAAGTCCGTTCGATGATTCCTAACAACACTAATAGCGTTGATGGACCAGCTAAAAATACCTTCTGAGCATAGGCACTACGAATAAGTTCGCCGCTTAAACGTTGGTCTTCTTCTAAAATAGTTGCAAATAACGACTCATTGGGAATGAACATAATTGCATAATCAAAAACCGCTTTATCAATATTTGTGCTTACCGCAGTCAGATAATCCTTCTGACTAAGATTTTTAATCGTCAATTTAACCGCATCCAATAATGCCTTATGATTATCTTCCTGATTGACAATGCTTTCATAATAGCTTTTCATGATATTTTTGCTATCCACCACCACTGCACGATTGTGCGGTAACTGAATAATCACATCTGGAATCAGGCGTTTATCATTAACCGTCAACTGCTCTTGCGGAGTATAGCTAACATACTGCTGCAATCCGACACTTTCAAGCAAATTGCCCAAAATCAACTCGCCAAAATCGCCTTTTTTCTTGCTATCTTTGGTAAGCGCCAACGCCAGATTTTTGGCCTGTTGATTTAAATCTTCGGAATTACGGTTAATTACTTTGGTTTCCACCGCCAGTTCATGAATTTTGGTCTGTAAATCTTTTAAATATTCCTGCAACGGCAAAACCACGTTTTCTTTACCGATTTCACGCAATGAATTATCAGCCTTTTCCTTTAATTCGCTGATTGCCTGCGCTTTAAGATTGGAAAATTCACTATTCATCTGGGTTTTTAATTCAGTCAACAGATTGGCCAACTGCAAATAAGCCGATTTTAGATTTTCATTTTCGACTGTGAGCCTCGATTTATCACTGGATAAACGGACATTTTGTTCCTGAATATTGCGACTACCCTCTTCCAGCGATAGCCGGGACTTCTCGGCAATTTCCAGTTCTTTTGTCAAACGCTCCTGATCTTTGCGCACATAATCGTATTCGGTGGTTGACCGCGATAAATCGGCATTTAACTGCAATAATTGACGATTTAGCTCATCAACTTGTGTACGCGCCTGATTAGTACCTTTCAAACGACTAAATACCAAAAATAACGAAATGATTACAATCAGTCCGACACCACCGCAAGAACTGATGATTATGATTGAATTAGTATCCATATTTATATTCTCCCATGAGTTAATGATTTCTTCACTCTTGAAAATAAGGCTCGTTGGCACTCCAATTCATGATTCTACACAATTGACCATGAACATTAAAATTAAAGAAATTACAATTATACAGACTAATTAGCTCACCTGCATAATTATAGGCAACATAACGCTGCTCTGTTGCAACACGTTGCTGTGCTTCATCAATAGTAATATGCTCTGCACGGCAAATCTTGGTGTCTTTAATGTCATGAAAAAACTGTTCATAAAGTTTATGAATCTCCATCTTATTCTTAAACACAACCAATTTGCCCCATTCCAAAGGATCACCACCATTTGCGGCAGTGTGTACAATAAAAGTTGCATCATTTGCGTAAAACGACATAACAGTAACCAAATCTTTATTGGCAACGGCCTCAAAATAATCTTGTACAAATGTTTGCAATTGTTGATAGCTTAATTTTTCATGTAACATGACTGAATCTCCTAAATCCAACATTTATAACTAACTATATTCAAAGATCTGATTATACACTCTAAAATGGGACTTGATCAGCTTAAATCTTAAAGCGAAATTTCCGGCTATCGCCAATAAAATCCAATAATAACAAACTATCGGCACTAAGCTGCCCAATCACATTTACTCGCGAATCAGCGGGTAAATCGCGGCGGGCAATTTGCAGCTCACCACAATAACGCAAATATTGATTATTATCAACGGTAATACTCCCCCGTGGGCGGGCAACGCAATTCTCGACTGGAATATTGGCGGATTTATAGCTATTCTCTAACAGAATTAAGCGACTTTCCTGCGAGCGGACTACATCCGCGGCACTATCCGGACGATTGGTATGGAGTTGTTGTAATAATTCCTGATAAACTGGACTTGGATTATAATCAACCACATCCAATTCAATAATCTCCGGACTCAAGCGACCCAAATGCTGAATAATCGCATCAGAAGCCAAGGCATCGCCAACTGACACATGTTCAACCCCAGCAGCCCATAAATACTGCATCGCAACTGATGGCGCCACCTCGCGCAAACACTCAACCGTCGGTAACCCTTCATAGAGCGGTCCACGGCGATTATTTGGTAGTGAGATAAATGCAGTTAGTGGAATGTTAAATTTGGCAAATAATTGATTTTTATGCTGCAATGACTCCAGCGAAATTCCGGTATTTTTACGCGGATAATAATTATGACAGGCACTCAAATTCGCCGGATTAGCGCCAGCGGCAATGATTTCATCCAGAAACTGCTCGCTAATCGTGCTGGCATTTAGTTCAATTTTCAACCCCACCGCATTATTGCTGTAATTGGCAATTCGTTGTGCCTTAAAACCATAATCAAGGCGCAGCGTTTCAATACCCAGCGCCCGCAAAGCCGCTAAATCATCGGCATTAATTCCCAAATAGTGGTAGGCATTCGGTGAAATATCGGCAGTTACCGCCATCTTTAAAGATTGAGCCAACTGCAAAAACTGTTTAAATTCGCCAATAATCCGATCATAATCAGCTTCCGGGATATGCAGTGATGTAAATATCCGGCTAAATCCCGCTGCCGCTGCTGCTTGAATATAGTGCCGGTTTTGCTCCCAGCTATAATCCATCCCCAAAAATATTGAAATCCCTTTTGCCATTATAACCTCTTAAAACAATACAGCACACTTAGTGCACTGTATTGTTATTGAATGTATTATTCAAAAATTGTATCATCAAAGCCAATCAACCACGTGGCGATGAAACCAAAGATATAGGAAATCACCAAGCCACCCAAATACAACAATGGTCCATTGGCAATCAACAACGACAGTGGAATCCCTGAAATCCCGATTCCAGTGGCACCCAATTTAAAATACGCGACAAATGCCCCGCCAAAACCGCCACCGATACAAGCCCCGATAAATGGACGGAATAATGGTAAGGTCACCCCATAAATTAATGGTTCACCTACTCCAAGAAAGCCAACCACGATCCCAGATTTTATGATGTGTTTTAATTTTTCATTTTTGGTTTTAGCCCATACCGCCAGCGTTGAACCAATTTGTCCGGCACCACCCATTGCCAAAATCGGCAGTAAAACCGTTACCCCAGTGGTTTTAATCAATTCGGCATGAATCGGTGTCAATCCCTGATGCAAGCCAGTCATAACCAACGGTAAAAAGAATGCGCCTAAAATAAACCCAGTTACCGCACCGCCGTGTTCAACCCCAACTTTGGCTGCAGCCGTAATCGCATCGCTGATATGCCCGCCGATTGGTTGCAAGATAAAAATTGCCAAAAATCCGGTAATCAATAACACTACTACCGGAGTTAAGAATAAATCCAATGCCACCGGCATGATTTTGCGGATTCTTTTTTCCAATAGCGCACCCAAAATAGCAACCAATAACACCGCGATAATTCCACCACGACCAGGAATGGCATGAGTACCAAAAACCGTAATTTTACCCAAATCCGGCATAGTTAATACTGCTGCCAAAATCCCCCCAAGTACTGGAGTACCTTCAAATTCTTTAGCGGCATTCCAACCAGTAAACAGGGATAATCCGTAGTAAATAGCATTACCAATCAAGAGCAAAATTGCCCCAATGGTAGTTGCCGAAAACGGCATCCCACCAAAAACTTCCGGTGAAATTGATTTATTTAAAATATTGGCAATTCCCAGCACCAAGCCGCAGCCAATAAACGCTGGAATCAGCGGAATGAAGATGTTTGCCAATTTTTTCAGAAACAGCTTAAATGGTGTCGAATTTTTCTGCTTCAATTTTTCTTTTAATGCTGCCGCATCTGGTGCTCCGCTCGAGTCGCTATTGCTGGCAACTTCTGTGGCTGGTTCTACCTGATAATCCTGCATCAAAATCATAAATTGTTCATAAACCTGATTGACTTTACCCGGACCAATGATAATTTGCAGTTGGTCAGGTGTATCAACCAAGCCTAGCACCCCTTCAATGGCTTTGATATTTGCTGGCGTAATTAGTTCCTTGTTTGCCAAGGTAATCCGTAGGCGGGTCATGCAGGTTGCTATCGCAGTTATTTTGCCGGCTGAAGTTTCGGCAAATATTTTTTGGGCAATTAATTGTGGGTTAAAACTCATTTTTCTCCCCTCTTGAGAAAATTCATTGTTAGATGGTTAATGTTCAGTCTTGATCTGCGAATCCCGCAAAGCCGGCTTCTAATGTCCGATATATTTAGCATTTGGTAATGCCTGATAAATTAAATTAATTACCGGCGCATATTTACCGGTTTGGAATTGGTCGCCGGCAAATTGTCCATTGGCATAACGCGAATGTTTTTTATTGGTCAGTAATACTATTGTCAAATGATATTGGGGATCAATCAACGTAACTGTTCCAGTCCAGCCGGTATGTCCAAAAGCATCCGGTGACGCATAATCACCAAACAATGAATAGCGCTCACCCTTATTTCCAGCCCGGCGCCAGCCAAGACCAAAAGTATCGTCAATTGCTAGCGGCGTGGTAAAGCGTTTCTCAACCGCACTATCCCACAAAGTCACGCCATTATAGCTGCCATTATTTTGGGCAACTTGGGTTAAAACCGCCATATCATGCAAATCAGAGAATAAACCGGCATGTCCGGATACGCCAGCCATTGAATAAAAGGCTTTTTCATCATGCACCTGACACTGCAACGGCGTAGTACGAATATTCGGGAAATTAATTGTTTTGCCACGGGTATTGCCATCAACTTCAGTGGCGGCACAATCATCCACCATAAAACCATTTGCCAACGGATTATAAGTGGTATGGCTAAGTCCTAGTGGATGATAAATATTACTTTCGACATAAGCATCTTCACGAACGCCGGTTACTTTTTCAATCAATAATCCCAATAACATATAATCGGCATCACTATAAATCGGCTTACCGCCTGCCGCCCGTTCAAACGGTAGCTTGGTCAATAAGATTGATTCGGTTAATTGACGATTTTGTGAATACAACCCATTTCCATATTGCCCAATCGCTTTTGGATTAAAAAATTGCGGATCCGGGATATAGCCCGCAACATGATTTAAGAAATCTTTAATTGTCCGAGTATCGCGACATTGGTGACTGGCATCACAGCCGCTATATTCCGGAATATAATAAGACAATGGTTTATTGACATCAATTTTGCCCTGATAAACCAAGTGCATTATCGCAAAATTGGTCGCATACATTTTACTATTCGAGGCCAAATCAAAAAGAGTATTACACTGCATAGGTTCAGGTTGTGCCAACGGTTTACCGGTTTCACGGTCATATTTGAGTTTATAACCATATACATTTTGTTTGATGACTTTGCCGTCTTTAATAATTATCAGACCCGCACCCGGAAATCCGTGTTTAACTTCCGATTCGATTAATTTATCGACTAACGCCAATTTTTGTGGATTCATTCCTACAGCTTGCGGTGTAGCACTTTGTAACACATCATTGGTAGTTGAATCATCTGAAAACAAGTGACAAGCGGTTTGTGCTACCGCCATTCCACTGCTAGCTAACAGCCCACCAGCTAATAAAGTTTTAATTATTATTTTTTTCATTTTTCCCCACCATAAAAGATTAATTAATAATAGATGTTCGCAGACACCTATATTTTAGCGCTAAATTATTGAGTTTGACGATTTTGCGCGCTGGTTGCTGATGTAAAATCAGCGTGCCATGAGGAAAAATCAATAACTTAGCGTTAAATTCTTTATCATGCGTAACATCAGTTAATAAATTCCAGGAACTGGCGCATTGTCGGCATAGCCCGAATTGCACCATAATTGGTACAAGTAAATGCACCCACCAAATTGGCAAACGCAACAAAAGAATCCCAACTCGGTTCAACATGCTGCGCAATTTTAAACAATAGCCCACCGACAAAGGCATCTCCGGCACCGGTAGTATCGACCGCTTGGATTATCCGCGACGGAATGGTACGGCTACCGCTTGAATTACAAATCATCGCACCTTTAGAACCCAGCGTAATAATCACGGTTTTAGCACCAACATATTGTAAATAAGTTGCGGCTTTTTCAAGATCATCTTCGCCGCTGATTAATTGCGCTTCACTTTCGCTAAGTTTAACCACATCCGCGTAAGAAATAAAGGTTTTACAATCGTGAATAAAATTAGCTAATAAATCCGGAGTCACCAGATTTTCACGAAAATTAGGATCAAAGCTGATAAAATTACCATTACTGTCGGCAAATTCCAACAACTGAAAATAACTGGTGCGCAATTTACCACCCAATAACGCTGTGGCAGAGCCAAAATGGATGATATCTTCGCTGGCAATTTGCTGTTGCAACTGAGCTTCCGGCAATTGATAATCGCCATCACTACCACGATAAAATTCAAAATCACGCTCACCGCTACGATCTAGGGCAACAAAGGCTAATGTGGTTTTTCCTGCTTGAGTGCACAGGGTTACATCAATCCCCAGTTCATTCAAACTGCCAAGTAAAAATGTTCCAAAACTGTCTGCACCAACCTGCCCCAGAAATGCTGACTTACCACCTAATTTGCTAATTGCCGCCGCAACATTTGCCGGTGCACCACCTGCCAATTTAGAAAATTGGCTACTGTGAACTATCCCCTGTCCGGTTTGACCAATAAAATCAACCAACAGCTCACCAATACAATAGATTTTTTTCATGATTTATACCAGTCTTGCTATGTAAAATCCAACCCGTTATTATAACAGTGGTTATCATAGCAGTGACAAGATTAGAAATTAAATGAGAAGATATTTTTAGGAGATATTTTTAAAGCTGACTTTAAATACTACGAAATTGGCGCAGATACGCCCATATTGATAAGGCGCTGATTAATGCCGCTACCAATATGATAATTTCAAGTTCAGCACCAAAAACCTGATGCTTGAGAAACCTGGTTAAATCCAGAGTTAAAATCGTGACGCTACCCCAAAAAGTATAGGCCAGCGTATGCCCCAAATAGCGGGCAGTCAGGCGGTTATGACGATTAAAATCGGTAACCGGATATAATACAACCGGAATCAGGCGTATTAACATCCCATAAATAAAGCTCCAATAAATCGACTCAAGGACAAAAACATGGAGATTAACCCGAGAAAAATAAATGCTGGCACATCCCAAAACCACTGCGAAATACAAAACCACCAATATTTTCATTGCCGAATAATAACGATTTAGAATTTTTGCCAGATTAGTTCCCAGAAAGGCTACTAACGATAAAATTAACATCACGTGATTGATATAGTGCTGCCCCACCGACAAATAGACATGCATAAAATTGGGCAAGCGAAAAATTACCATCACCAGCAAGGTAACGTTTAAACACAAAGTTCCCGCGCGCAAAATAATTAAGCCGCCCGATTTTTTAAGCGTGTAAAAAAAACATTTCTGAGCAAAAGCAACATAATGCTTTTTGACTTCACCATAACGAATGCGAAACGATACATTGAATAAAATAAAAGCAAAACCAATAAAATTTTGAAAGCGAATAATATTATCAACCATGACAATATTAATACCGTGAGAAATGATAAAACGATTGAAAAAGATGCTTACTAACGCACCTAACTCACCAGAAAAGATAATAAAATAATACATGAACCTTTTATTATTATTTTGAAAATGGCTATTGGCAAAATTAATGGTAAACCCAAATTCAAAACCAAACGCAATACCTTGGATAAATCGCACCAGCGCAAACAAATATAGCGAGTAAATCCCAATTTGATGATATGAGGGCATAATTGCCAGATATAGATAGCCCGCGCCAATAACTATTGGGGCTAAAATAATATTTCTGGCATAGGATTTGGTGAAATAATTAAACGCCAACAACCCGATTAATTTGCCAAACTGCACCAGACATAATATTGCTGAAAATAAAAAATAATCTTCAAATAAATTAGTGTTTTTAAATAAAATCAGGCTCAAATAGATTGAATATCCGACGTACAACGCCAGATCATACATATCCAGGTAGGTACTACAAAAAATCAGCCACAAAGATTTTTTCTCGTAACGAGTCAATGGAGCTGATTTTAAAAGTAGAAAATTATAGCTAAGCATTATTTCCTAGATAATTTAATTATCAAACGTTAACTGCCGTTCCAGCCATTGCTGTTCGGGAGCGTCCAGTAACGGTAGGATTTCGCGACGAATTTCCTGATAATAACTATTTAATTGCACAATATCATCTTTAGATAATAGGCTAAAATCAATCAATGATTTCCAGTATGGAACCAATGTCAGTGATTCAAAATGATAAAATGGACCATAATCCGAATCCAGCGCCGCCAAAGAGTTATCTTCCTGAACCAGACATAAATTTTCAATCCGGATACCATAATTACCATTCTCATAGTATCCCGGTTCATTGCTGACAACCATTCCCGGTACTAATGGAACATTGCTATTGGCTTGCGAAATTTTTTGCGGTCCTTCATGAACGCATAAAAAGCATCCTACACCATGCCCGGTACCGTGACGATAGTTTAAATAATTATTTAGTAATGGACCACGCGCCAAAATATCCAAATGCTCACCGCAAGTTCCGCTACTAAATTTAGCCCGCCCCAACGCCAAATGTCCTTTTAATACCAGAGTATAATGATATTTTTCTCCAGCAGTTGGGTTTCCCAGATGCAGCGTACGGGTAATATCGGTGGTTCCCTCCAGATACTGACCGCCGGAATCAAGCAAATATAAACTTTTATCCGTAATCACCTTGGCGGTTTGGGGCGTGGCACGATAATGAATAATTGCACCATTGGCCGCAAAACCACTGATGGTGGCAAAACTTAATCCCTGATAATTGGACTGTTGCGCACGAAATTGCGCCAATTTATCGCTGGCCGCGATTTCATCAATACCGTTCTGCCAATTATTTTCCAGCCAATAAAAAAATTTAATCATGGCTACGGCATCTTTTTTATGCGCCAGCCGCATTCCCTGACATTCGCTGGTATTTTTCTGAGCTTTGCGCTGAACAATCGGCGAACGTTTAGTTAGCACCGGATTATTTTTTACTGCGGCTTGGTACAGTGCATAATTTGCGGTTACCCCATCCAGCCACAATGTTCCACTAAATTGTTGGAGATAATCATTAATTGCGGCATATGGTTTGAGAGTCACCCCGGCAAGCGCCAATTTCTGCCGGTCTGTCGGTGAAAATTTAGTTTCATCGACAAATAATACCGCCTCTGTAGCCGTAATTAACGCATAACTAATTACCAATGGGTTAAATTCTACATCACCACCACGAATATTAAATAACCAGGCAATTTCATCAAGAACATTTAAGACAATTCCGGCGGCATGATTAGTCGCTAATTGTTCACGCAACCATTCAATCTTACCAATGGTACTTTCACCGCTATAAGTCTCATCATAAACCCACGCTGGTTGTTGCGGTAATCGCAATTGTTCACCAAGCTCAATTCGTGCAGCATCTACTAAATTATTCGTCAACAACACCAGTTCACCGCCAACTTCCGCCAGAATCTGAGTCAGCGTTGCATGACGACTGCTGCTAATTAATTGCGGATCAACACCAAGGCGTTTGCCAGCTCCATGAGTTTTTAGCCACTGTTCAGTTTCTGGAGCAAAAGCCTTCTGTTTTAACAACTGATAACAAGCACCATCAAGTTGCTGTTCAGCTTGAAGAAAATAACGACCATCAGTTGACAAGTACGCTTGTTCATGGGCAATCAAGGCCTCACCCATGGAACCATCAAAACCACTGATCCACGCCCTGCGACACCAGCACTCCGGTACATATTCACTATTATGGGCATCAGTTGAGGGAACCAGATAATAATCAAGATTATTCTTCTGCATTAATTTTCGCAATGTCAGTAAACGCTGTCCAATTATCATAAATTTCTCCTAATTAATTCCCAGCGCCGGAAAAGCCGCGCTGACTCCCAATAAAATGAACTGCACTCCCAATGCCAAGGTAAACAGTCCGACAATTTTTATCAACACATTCATACCAAGATGTCCCATAACATCAAGTAACTTGATTGAATAGTGAAAAATTATATAGATAATTCCGGTATTAACCAAAATTGCTAGCACCAGCATACTCAATTGAAGCCAATTATGCCCAACCTCGTCGGCAAAAATAATTATTGTCGAAAAGGTTCCGGCACCGGTAGTCAATGGAATTGCCACCGGAATGATCGCCAATGATATTACTTTGGAATAACTATTTTGATGAAAAGTCTGATCTTCAGCAGTAGATTTAGCATTTAACATGCCCATGCCGGAAACGCCCAATAACAAACCACCAGCAATCCGGAATGCTTCAATTGAAATCCCGAAAAATTCCAACATCGCCCGCCCAATAATCAGTGCCACCAGCATTACAATTAGCGCGGTAAGAGTAGCATTACGCGCCAACCGTTCCTGATCCTTATGCGACAAACCGCGACAAATTTTAAGAAACATTCCTAACGCGGGAAAATTATTGGCAACAGCAAATATCCCAATCAGAAAATGCTGAAAAGTTGTGCTATGCAATAGATTCATTCCCGCTGAATTAGCCAATTTGTGCCCGTAACTGGCTAATTGTCTGCCGATAATCATCTGTGTTAAAAATAGCACTGCCGGCAACAAATGCCTCAACTCCGGCAGCAGCAATTGCGGCGATATTGTCAATCTTGACGCCACCGTCAATTTCAAGAATAATATCTCGCCCACTGGCGGCAATCTTCTCACGAACTTCAACGATTTTATCCATCACCGCGGGAATAAATGACTGTCCACCAAACCCAGGATTAACCGACATCAATAAAATCACATCCACTTTATCCATTACATAGTCAAGATAGCTAAGTGGCGTTGCCGGATTAAAAACCAAACCGCATTTTAAGCCAAAGCTTTTAATTAGACTCAAACTCCGGTCAATATGCTGACTGGCTTCCGGATGAAAAGTAATAATATCGGCACCACTTTCGGCAAATTGGCGAATCAAATCATCAACCGGACTAACCATCAAATGAACATCAATCGGCGTGCTGCCACAATATGGCTTGATGGCTTTACACACCATCGGACCAATTGTCAAATTCGGGACATAGTGATTGTCCATTACATCAAAATGAATCCAATCCGCGCCGGCTTTGATAACTTCGCTAACCTCTTTACCTAGATTGGCAAAGTCCGCCGATAGAATACTCGGTGCAATTATAGCTTTGCTCATATTTATAAACTCTCAAAATATTTTTTATGATAGAAACTGAAATGATACAGAATATAACCGGTTAAGCCCCAGATAAATTCATTATCATAATTGAAACACAAATTATGCTGAATGTGTGGATATTCAGGATTGACAGTAAATAACTCCGGCTGCAAAACATCTAACGGTAAGTAGAATAACCGTGCTACCTCCGCCGGATTAAAACCCTGGATTTCACCGGTTAATTTTGCTACCAATGGGTAAACTTTTTGCCGCGATACGACACTGCATTCCGGCAATAATGAAAATAGCGGCTCAATAACACCCGCAAAATAAACTTCTTCACGAAACTCACGCTGGGCGGTAGCACTAAAATCGATGTCTTCGCTATCAAATTTACCCCCCGGCAAACAGACTTGCCCGGTAAATGAACGCAAATCTGCCGCCCTACGAGTTAGAATAATTTGCCTATCCAAGATCCCGATTAATACTGCAGCAGATTTGACCGACATTTGCTAAACTACTTTTGATTAGCTTTAGCTGGTAAACTATCCGCCGGTAACGGCTTGCCTTCCAACAAATTAAGTGCCCATTGCAATTGGAAATCATTCTGCAAATCAACTTGCGCCTGTGCCTGATCAACTACTTTCGGCATTTTCTTCATCTTCTCTTCAGAACGGGCTTTTAATTCCGCTTTGGTCGCGATTTGTTTAGGCGGAGTTATTACCGGTACCGATTCGGTGTTTTTAGTTTTGTTACCATTAGGATTATTCAAGTGATTATCCAATTCAGCCTCCGACATATCCCAACTGCTAAGCAAATTATCATACTCACTCTTAATAATAATATCCGGACTAATTCCCTGCGCCTGAATTGAACGCCCTTTTGGAGTAAAATATAATGCGGTAGTTAATTTTATTGCCGTGTCACTAGATAAAGGAATAACTGTTTGTACCGAGCCTTTACCAAATGTCCGCGTGCCTAAAATTTTGGCGCGTTTATAGTCTTGTAAAGCACCAGAGACAATTTCAGATGCCGAAGCGGTACCTTGGTTAACTAAAACTTCAATCGGAATGGTTTTAAACAGCGCCGGAACTGAATCAATATTCGCCTGTTGGGTTCCATCAATATCATAATCATCAGCTTTGGCATAATATTTTTGTTTGGAATTAGCCAGGCGTCCATCGGTATAAACGATCAAGCTGTCTTTTGGCAGGAACACACTTGAAACTCCAACAGCCGATTGTAAAATCCCACCAGGATCATCCCGCAAATCAAGGATCAATCCCTTCATCGTTGGATCTTTTTGTTGAAGTTTTTTAAGTGCGTTTACCAATTCATTAGTGGTATCAAGCTGGAAATTGGTAATCCGAATATAACCATAATTATTATCCAGAATTGTGGATTGAACACTCTTAACTTCGATCTTGGCACGAACAATATTAAATGTCAATGGTTGTAATTCACTAGCACGTACCACACTCAAGGTAACTTTAGTACCGGCTTTTCCACGCATTTTTTTAATGGCATCATCTAGCGACATTCCACTTACCGGTTGATTATCGATTTTCACAATAAAATCACCGCTTTTAATCCCGGCAACATAGGCTGGCGTTCCATAAATCGGTGCCACAACTTTCACTCCATCGCTGCCTTTATCGCGGCTAACTTCAATACCCAAGCCTGCAAACGACCCGGAAGTCATTTCGGATAACTGTTTAAAATCTTCAGCATCAAGATAATCCGAATGTGGATCTAGGCTGGTAAGCATACCATTAATCGCACCTTTCATCAATTTACTATCAGTAACACTTTCAACATAATAATTTTTAGCTAGAGCATAAACCTTAGCAAAATTATTAATTTCATCCATCGGTATTTGTCCGGCAGTAGCTTTAGTGGTTGCCGAAGCACTAATCAAATCGCTCTGATTATCCGCAGTGGCATAGATACTTAAAGTCAACAGCGAACCGCACACGGCACCCAAAACAAACTTACTTAAGGTCTTCATTTGCATATAGTCTCCTACCCTTAAAATTTTTCAATTTTTGCTTCCAAGTCTAAACTGGTAATCTACCGTTCTTCGATTTTATGCTAATCAATCTAAATTAGCATTTAACTGTTCAATTAAATCATAAATTCTTTCCCGGCTTTCAGTACGCAGAATTTTACTTACAATCACACTAATTTCATTAATATCTGAATTTAGTATTACATTTTTGACATTCAAAATACTAGCTGAAAACATAGAAAATTTACGCAACCCCATTCCCAGCAGCAAACGGGTTAAGCGAACATTTCCCGCTACCTCACCACAAATTGAAACCGGGATATTTTCTTTATTGGCAGTACGAATGATATGCGACAGAATCTTTATCACCGCCGGATGTAATGGATCATAGAGATAATTCACCGCCTCATCATTACGATCAATTGCCAACAAATACTGGATCAAATCATTGGTACCAACTGAAATAAAATCGACTTGCGCAAGCAGACTTTTTATTGCCAATGCGGCTGCTGGCACCTCAATCATGGTACCTACTTTAATATTTTCATCAAACGGAATTTGCTCATCGCGGAGCTCTTCCTTGGCGTGCTCCAGTTGGTTAATCGCCTGTTTCAATTCCCACCCCGAGGATACCATCGGGAACATTATTTGTAAATTACCATAATGCGAGGCACGAAGAATCGCTCGCAATTGAGCACGAAAAAAGCCCTGTTCAGCCAATGACAACCGAATCCCGGTCAAGCCCAAAGCCGGATTTTCCGAATTACCATGGGTGGTATTCCAATGTGGGTTTTTATCCGCACCTAAATCGGCCGTGCGAATGGTAACCGGCAGCTTTTTCATGGCTTTAGCTACTTGATAGTAGGCATCAAACTGCTCTTCTTCGCTGGCAAACTCTTCATCATTGCGTAAAAATAAAAACTCACTGCGAAATAGCCCGATTCCGGCAGCGTTATTGTACTTTACTTCATCAACATCATCCGGCACTTCAATATTGGCGAAAATTTCAACCCGAACGCCATCCTTGGTAACCGCTTCATCTTTACGAATAGCCCGCAGTTTCTGCCGCGACTCCTGCCAAGTTTTTTTACGTTTACGATATTCGTTTAAAACTAATTTATCCGGATTGATGATAACCACACCCTGAATACCATCAATAATAATGATCTCATCATCGCGAATTAACTGACGGGCATTATTAACCCCAACCACTGCCGGAATATCGAGATTGCGTCCAACAATCGCGGTATGCGAAGTTAAACTTCCCAAATCGGTCAAAAAACCGGCAAAATTAGAATCTTTAAAATGCACCAAATCCGCAGGAGACAAATCACGGGTAACCAAAATCCCGGTTTCTAATTTGCCCTCATCATCCCAGGCAAATTTATTTCCTTCAAGATTTTTAAAAATCCGCTCAAGAATTTGCACAACATCGCTTTTGCGCTCTTTGAGATATTCATCTTCCATCGCATCAAACTGGTCAGCAAGATAATCGGCCTGTAATTTTATTGCCCATTCGGCATTACAGGATTCCTGACGAATAAAATCAATTGGGGCTTGAGATACTTGTGAGTCACTTAACATCATAATATTAAGCGAAAGAAATGCCCCCAGCTCGGCAGGAGCATTTGACGGAATAGTATTACGCAGATATTCAAGTTCTTTGCGGGTCGTTCGCACGGCTTCTTCAAAGCGATTAACTTCAGTTGTGATTTCGTCGTCATCAAGAGTAAATTGAACAACATCATCCAGATCTTTATCCAGAATAAATGCTTGCCCAATCGCTATGCCACCGCCCAAACCAAAGCCATGTAAAACGATACTCATATACTCTTCATCTTTCAAACGCGGACAGTCTTGCCCGTTAAAAAATGCACCACAACCCCAAAATAGCTTGACAATATTATGCTATGGTTTTGTCTAAACCCTAAACTTTACCGTAATATGGCTACTCGCTTTCGCCAAATCTATTACTAAACAATGCCGAAATCTGTTCAAAAGCGCTAACTTCATCGCTTCCTGAGCAGCTTAAGGTAATGCTCGCACCCTTAGCTGCGGCTAACATCATTAATGACATAATACTCTTAGCATTCGCTTTGCGACCGTTACGCTCAATAAAAATATCCGACTTGAATGAACTAGCTAATTGCACCAGCTTAGAGGAAGCGCGGGCATGTAGTCCTAATTTATTAATTATTTCAATTGTTGCACTTTGCATCAAACTTCACTTTCTTTGATATGAATGATTCCATTAATTCCGCCTTCAAGTGATTTAGCGACACAGGTTGCCAAATCAGCCGCAGAATAAGAAATTGCCCGCAGCAACATCGGCAAATTGATACCGGTAATCAGTTCAACTTTGCCCGGAATAACTAATTTTGCTGCAATATTACTGGGAGTAGCACCAAAGATATCACTAAGAATAAGAACGCCTGCTGCTTTTTGCAACTGGCGTTCGACGATTTCTTGGGCACGTTTCTGAATAACGTCCGAAGCTTCGGTTTTTTTAACGGGTAAGATAACTAAATTATCTACCCGTTTATTCAGAATATGTTCCAGACAATAAGCAAAGCTATTCGCAATTTCCGTATGTGAAATAATAAGCACACTTACCATTAACATATTCCATAAATTTAGATTATTTAAGCAACTGGGAAATCCCTCCCGCGATTAATGCAGCTTTATCACCAACATAAAGTTGTTTGCTGGTTTTACTTACATTAATCACATCAGTCACATTCAAAGATTTAAGCTCTGCAACGTTGATTGATTGCTCATCTTTAACAGCGATTTTAACACGAGTTAAGGCAACTTGCCCAGCACTTGTTACATTTGCAGCACCACCCAACGCCGATAATATCTGTTGCGCTAGCTTAAGCTCATCCGCATTTAGTGTTACAGCCCCAGTATTGACTTCTGCATTGGTTGTAGTTGGTGCAACCAATACTTGATGTCCAATTGCATTTAGGGTTTCACGAATTTTACCAGCTACAATCTCAGCTTGTGGTCCCAAAATAACTTGTAATGCATCGGGAGCCGGTGTCACAAAACCTTTAGCTCCTAGAGCTTTTAACACTGGTTTATTAATATTGCTGGAATCTTTTACCACCAAACGCAAGCGAGTCGTACAGGCATCAACATTCAGTAAATTTTCAGCACCGCCAAGAGCATTAATATAACGCATTTCTTCGCTATCGTTGGAAACCGCTGCCATTTTAACTGCCGCGAGTTCTTCATCAGATTCGCGACCAATGGTACTTAAATTAAATTTACGAATAAAGAACACACCCAAGAAATAATACAAGGCAAACATCACCAAGCCAACCGGCAACATTAATAACGGTTTTTGCGCCAGTTTAAAGAACAGAATGTAATCAATCATCCCGGCAGAGAAAGAAAAACCTAAACGCACATGAAGGAAATACATTAGCGCCATTGAAATACCGGTTAAAATCGCATGAATACCAAATAATACCGGTGCTAAGAATACAAATGCATATTCAATCGGCTCAGTAACCCCGGTTAAAAATGAAGTTAATGCCATTGAGAGCAATAACCCTGCGACCATTTTTTTATTTTTGCTATGTGCGGTAGTATACATAGCCAAACAGATTGCCGGTAAACCAAACATCATGATTGGGAAGAACCCTGCCATAAAATGTCCCGCCGTTGGATCGCCAGCCATAAAGCGTGCAATATCTCCATGAACCACTACACCTGAAGCATTAGTAAAGTCACCAAGTTGAAACCAGAATAAACTATTTAGTACATGATGCAACCCAAAAATCAACAATAAGCGATTGAATACCCCATAAAGGAACATCCCGATTTCACCGGATTCTGACATCCACACGCTAAATGTATGTAGACCATTTTGAATCGGTGGCCAAATAAAACCTAAAATTACCCCCAAAATTACCGCTAACACCCCGGTAATTATTGGCACAAAGCGCTTACCACCAAAGAATGCTAAAAATTCCGGTAGTTTGATGTCTTTATATTTATTGTACATTAATCCGGCAATTGAACCGATCAATATCCCGCCAAAGACTCCAGTATCAATATCTTTATTGATATCTTTTAGCATGGCAACTAAAATCAGATAACCAACCGCGCCAGCTAAACCAGACGATCCATTATTATCTTTGGCAAAACCAACCGCCACCCCAATCGCGAACAATAATGGTAAATTTGCAAAAATCGCATTACCGGCATCAGCAATTGCCGCTACATTTAATAAATCGGGCTGTCCAAAGCGCAGTAACAAACCGGCAACCGGCAACATGGCAATTGGTAGCATTAATGCCCGACCAAGACCCTGAATCGAAGAAAATTTGAATTTCATTTCAAGATAGCTCCTATAGTTTTTATTATTGTTATTAATATATGCAGGGTATCAATAACACCCCGCATATATCTAAATGATTTTAGTTATTAAATTGATTGTTAAGATATGTTCTAACCTCAACTGCTGTACCTAAAGTCAAACAATGATCCGCAACTTCCTTACATTTGGTATAAGTTAAAGTACGAATAAAAGCTTTATTTTCAGGAACCGCACTCACAGTCATTGACAGATTTTTAACACCCAAGCCGATCAACACTGGAATTGCCAGTTTTTCCGAAGCCATCAAACCGCACACCGATAAATCAGTGTTATTTTTATTGGCACCAATCGCCGTCAAATGGATTGCCGTTAATACAGCCGGATGTAAATGATCAACTTCTTTAGCCAATTCAGTATGCTCACGATCAACAGCCATCACATATTGGGTTAAATCGTTGGTACCAATAGACATAAAATCAACTTCTTTGGCAAAAGCATCGCTTAGTAAGGCAACTGAAGGAACTTCAACCATAATACCTAATTTAATATCAGTATCAACGCCCAATTCAGTCTTAAGCTCTTCAAAAATCTGTTTAGTTGCCCGATATTCGGATAATTTGGAAATCATCGGCACCATGACTTTAATGGTTTTAGCTTTGGTGCGCAAAATCGCCCGCAATTGGGTTTTAAACAATTCACGGTTAGCCAGACACAAGCGCACGCCGCGCACGCCCAACATCGGATTATCTTCCGGCATCTGCGTAATGTACGGAATTTTTTTATCGCCACCTGCATCCAGTGTCCGAATTACCAAATGGCGCTCACGACCTTCCTGTAAAACTTGATTAATTTCAGAATATTCGGCAAATTGTTGCTCTTCGGTTGGAGCTTCCTTGGTTTCAAGGAATAAAAACTCGGTTCTAAATAAGCCTACCCCTTCGGCACCATTTTTAACCGCAACCTTAGCATCTTCAACATTTCCAATATTTGCCAGGCAATTGATTTGATAACCATCGGTAGTGGTTGCCGGTAACATTGCCGAACTTTGCGCAACCCGTAGTGCTTCAGCGCGAGCATTAACTTCGGCCTGAGCTTTGGCTAATTCATCAGCAGTTGGTTTGGTATGCAAAATAGCCTCGTTAACCGTATCTAAAATCACGGTAACACTTGGTTCAGCTAAAATTTCTTTAGCTACACCCACCAATAACGGAATCCCACGGGTACGTGCTAAAATTGAAACGTGTGATGTTACTCCACCACGTTCACTTACCAAACCTTTAACCCGATCACTCATGGCAATTACTTGCGATGGTGTAAAATCTTCAGCTACCAAAATAACATCTTCGTTATATTGTTGAACAACTTTATTACTTTCTCCACAAAGAGCTGTTAAAACCCGATCGCGAACGTCACGTAGATCGCTTTGGCGTTCAATCAATAACTGATTGCCGGTCGCGGCCAAGGTTTTGCATGATTCTTCGGTCGCTTTATCCCATGAGAATGGCGCTGATTGACCACGGGTAATCAAATTTTTTGCATTGGCAACTAATTCCGGGTCAGTCAAAATCATTACATGCGCACTTAAAATATTTTTGTGCGCTACATCAAATTCGGTCAATCCTTTGATTTCGGTTTCAAGTTCAGTAACAATTGCCGTTAACGCTTTATCAAGGGCTTTTAATTCTTCTTCACCGTCAGCAGCAAAGCGCTCATATTTGAAAGTAATTCCTGCTTGTTGAGTCAGTTTAGCGACTGCTAAGCCGGTTGATGCAACCACTCCATGGTATTTACCATTCTCAACTTTGTTATCCTCTTCACCGCCAGCATTAGGATTCGCTGCCGGATTTTCACTTTCGTCATCGTGCATTTCCATCAACAAGGCTTTTAATTCGGCAATAATTCTTTGACCATGCTCACCTTTAACCATGATCTTAACTTGATCTTGATATTGTACCGATAAACCAAGCAACGACACTACACTCTTAACATTCGCGGATTGCTCACCTTTAAACAGTGAAATTTGCGAATTAGGGAATTTGCGAGCGATTGCATTTAGCATTGCTGCCGGGCGCGCATGAATCCCATGAGTATTTTGGATGGTGATAAACTCTGATTCGGTTACATCTTCCGGGTTACCAATATAATCGCTGCCGCCAGAAGCACTAGCCGCATCGCCACAACGAACTTCCATGATTGGTTTGGTCAAATCGGTAATTTCACCATGTGGCAACATTGTCAATTTAATTTTCTTTTCTTCAATATCGGTCACTAATACCGGCGTCACCAAAGCAACAGCATTCGAACCAACATAATCCATATCAAATTCGGTTAATATATCACCGACCTTAACTTTATCGCCTTCTTTGACTTTAACATCAAATCCCTGACCGTTTAGGGCGACTGTCTCTAGTCCAATATGCATCAATACTTCAAACCCTGCAGCAGTTTCAATAGTCAGCGCATGTTTAGAACGATGAATGGATTTAACCGTACCATCAACCGGTGCATGCAAAACGTTTTCCAGTGGATCAATCGCAAAACCATCACCAACCATCTTCTCGGCAAATACCGGATCAGGAACTTTGGATAATTCAACAAAAACGCCTTTAAGAGGTGGAAATAATTTGATTGGAGAAGAAGACATCGATATTATCCTTAAAATGTTATACAAAATAAACCCTAAATTCTACCATATAACCACAAAATAAATATGTGCACTGCACAAATAACCGCCGCCAGAAAAAATTCGCTTATCACTAAATAAGTGAGGCTGTGCACGATAAAGAATTTAATGCTAAATTGTAGATGTGTGCGTCACATCAGTTAAATAAGTTTGAACCAGCAATAAAAATTCGTCTATAATAATGGGGCAATATAACATTTATTAATTTAAGGATTTATTTTATGGCTCCCAAACTAGATTGTTTTGATATGGTTTTATTTGGTGGAACCGGTGATTTGGTTAAAAGAAAATTACTGCCGGCACTGTATAATGCTTTCGTCGATGGTAATATTGCGGAAAATTCGCGGTTTTTCTGCACTGGTCGTGGTGCAATGACCGATAGCGAATATTCTGAAGCGGCGTTAAAATATGCTCTGGATGCCAAAAATAAAATTGATCCGGAAATTTGGGCTAAATTTGCCAAACATATTAATTATTTGCAGTTAGATGTCAACAATGCTGGAGCCTACCATACTCTAGTTGACGTACTTGATCAAGAGCGTTCGAATATTTATTATTTATCAACTGCACCAGAGTTATTTAAAACTATTTGCGCCAATTTGGCAGCCGTTAAACTAAACCACCGGAAATCACGGGTAGTGTTAGAAAAACCGTTGGGTAATGATTTGGCCTCCTCCGAAGATATCAACGATTTTGTAGCGCAATATTTCAAGGAAGATCAAATTTATCGCATTGATCATTTCTTAGGTAAAGAATCGGTACAAAATCTGATGGCAATTCGTTTTGGTAATACCCTCTTTGAAGCACTGTGGCGTCGTCAATGGGTTAGCAGTGTCCAAATTACCGTTGCCGAAGAAATCGGTGTCGGTTCTCGTGGTGATTTCTATGAACATACCGGTGCATTACGTGATATGCTACAAAATCATCTTTTGCAAATGCTGTGCATTGTCGCAATGGAACCACCTCCATCTTTGGACGCCGATGTAATCCGTGATGAAAAATTAAAAGTTTTACGTTCACTAAAACCGCTTAGTGAAGATGATGTGCTGCATAGTGTGATTAAAGGACAATATAAGTCTGGTGCGATTGGTGGAGCTCCGGTTAAAGGCTATTTGGAAGAAGATAAAGTAGCCGAGCACAGTTTAACTGAAACCTTTGTCGCAATGAAAGCCGAAATTCAAAATTGGCGTTGGGCCGGTGTGCCGTTTTATTTACGCACCGGTAAACGGATGCAGGAAAAAGTGGCTGAAATCGTAATTCAGTTTAAAGATATTCCATGTAAAATTTTCCCATCTAGTGCTGGAAGCTTTGCCAATCGTTTAATCATCCGCATTCAACCGGAAGAAACCGTTAAACTTTATTTCCTTGCCAAACAGCCAGGCGATACCAACCGCTTGCAACCGGTTTATCTGGATTTGGATTTTAATGAAATGTTCCATGCGCGCAGAACCGATGGTTACGAGCGCCTGTTACTGGATATTATCCGCGGTAATTTAAGTCTGTTTGTCCGTCGTGATGAACAAATCGCCGCATGGAAATGGGTTGAACCGATTCTGGAAACTTGGAAGAATCTTAAAGTTGCTCCGAAGCAGTACACTTCAGGAACTTGGGGTCCAGCTAGCTCTTCAGCATTGCTGGCTCGTGATGGTTTATACTGGCATGAAGAAATTGTTTAGGTCAACTATGAATCAAAAACACGCCTTGCTGTTATTGACAGTGCTTGGTTTTACTTTAGGGGGTTGTTCACTATTTGGCAAAAACTCATCGCCAACGGTGCCACAACCACCTCAGGCGCTAAACCAAGCCAATCAAAATTTAGTTTTGCCACAAATTGGTTCAGATAGCGCACAAACCATTAGTGAAAGTGCGGCCGCTCGGCAAAATGAATCGCAACCGACAAAATTTAAAACCATCACCGAAGATCGTGGACCAGGTGGAACGGTTAACCGAATTACAGTTGACAATCCTCAGGGAAGTTTGCCAGATTATTATCTAACGCCAAATATTGAGCAGCAGACCACTACTAATAATAATCCAGATAAAATTTCACCACCGACTTGGCAGTGGAGTTGGTAAAATAAAAAAGCAGCGAGTTTTTAAACTCACTGCTTTTTTTTATTTGAATTTATAAGTATCCAAGTATTACGCTTCTGATACCACATTCACTTTAATTACTGAATGAACATCATGATGCAGTAAAACTGTCACTTCAAATTCACCAATAGTTTTCAATGGACCATGAGGCATTGCGATTTCAGAGCGTTTAACTTCTACACCGCTGGCATTAATTGCTTCAGCGATATCCATAGAAGTTACCGAACCAAATAATTTACCATCCACACCAGCTTTAGCATTGATAGTAAATACTACGCCATCAATTTTGGCATGGCGAGCTTGAGCATTGCTCAAGATATCATTTTGATTGCGCTCATATTCAGCACGACGCGCTTCAAATTCAGCTAAATTAGCGGGAGTAGCACGTTTGGCTTTGCCTTGTGGAACCAGGAAGTTACGGGCATAACCATTTTTAACTTCAACGATATCACCCAGACTACCTAAATTAGCTACGCGTTCTAATAATACAATTTTCATCTAATTATCCTTTCTAGGTAGATTAATGTTGGTCGCAAAAAGGCAACAAAGCCAAGAAGCGTGCACGTTTGATTGCTTCAGCCAACATCCGTTGGAATTTAGCAGAAGTTCCAGTAATCCGTGAAGGAATAATTTTTCCGGTTTCATTGATATAGTTTTTCAACAATTCAACATCTTTATAATCGATTTCTGTATAACCTTCAACGGTAAAACGACAGAATTTTTTCTTTCTCAAAATTTGACGAGACATTTAATAATCCTTTAGTCCAAAAATTTTATTTCATTTACGTGCAACACCAGTTTATTCTGTGCGTTGACACTTAAAAACCCTTTGATATTTACCGAGTTATTTAAACTTTCAATCACTAAACCATCCTGAATATAGACACAAAAAATCCGGCATTTTACAATCCGGGAAACCCCGGCCTCAAGCTGTTCGGACAGATGCTCCAACACAAAGCGATTAATCTGACAACCTGCCGGTGTAGTTAACGCTGGATAATATTTAGTGATGGTTCCGCTTAATTTAACTTCGTTAATAACGGGCATTAGATCATTGACTTGCTTTTTTCATCTTTCATGAAGCAAGAAGGCTCAGTAACCGCAGTTTTTTTGCTGATTACCAAATTGCGCAAAATAGCATCATTGAATTTGAAAGCATGGCTTAATTCATCCAGAACTTCATTACCACACTCAATATTCATACATACATAATGAGCCTTAGCCAATTTTTGGATTGGATAAGCTAAATGACGACGACCCCAATCTTCAAGACGGTGAATTTTACCGTTATGATCGGCGATAATTTTTTTATAACGATCAACCATGTTTCCAACCTGCTCACTTTGATCTGGGTGAACAAGAAAAACGATTTCGTAATGACGCATGTAAACTCCTTACGGTTTAAATAATAATCCCCCGCCCATGCCTGGCGTGGAGAAAGGTTAAAATAGCTTGCACAAAAATATGCAAGCCCGTTATTATAGCAGAATTAGTTGATAAAAGTGCAAGAAAATTAAGAATTACACCGCCCATTCAAGCCTGAGTTCAAGGGCGAAAAGCACAAATTAATATTTTCCGCTGTTTAGCGCGAATTAATTTTTTGTTTATCTGTGGAAGTCTAGACTTCATCTGACACTCACTATTTAACTGATTTACTGGGGCCGCAGGCTTATTAAAACTGTCAGATTTCTCCATAGCATATCACACTTTTTTCTTAAACGATATTTGTTGCATCCAAACAAAGTTGCATCGGTGTTTTACCATAGCAATGCCTTCCTAAATATAAGCAAAATTCATTCTGTGTATCAGTTCTATTCAATATTTTTGGGAACCTTCGAGATAATTTCAGCAACAGTTATATCCCGTAGCGGTAATAGAAGTTTTACTTGCCGCGCAATATTTGAACCAGAACATAGCAGTTCAAAATTAGTCTCAATCTTCTTAGAGATTATAGGATTCGTTAAATCATCATGCGTAAATCCCATGACCACATGCCGCAAATTAACATCAACTGCTACAATTTGACGGGCAACAAACAAGTATATATCAATAGTATTCGGCAATGCAGATCTGGCAGGCAAACAACTAAAATTTACCTGATTTTCACTAACAATGACCCTATTTGGAAAATTTTTTTGAAAATAACATAATGACTTTTTGACCTTCTCAAGCGCAACTATAAAATCATGTTGATAATCAATGAGGTGCACATAATGAACCTGAATCACAAATTCATTATACTGCGGGTCATTCAATATTGCCAACAGACAAGCAATTGATTTTTTCCCACCTGAGTATAAACAAATAATCTTTTCCTGAATCTTCGCCGTCATATAATTATTCACATACTAATTTTGCAACTTTTTGACTAAATTCACCATCCGCATATACTGTGCCATCTGATGACACTACAATATTGGCAACCGGACCATCTAATTGATTAGTTGCATCCCATACCGCTGTCCAATTAACACTACTATTTGTTGGTGTACTTATTACTCGGGATTCGATGTAACCACCTGCATACAATTTGTCATTATTCAGTTGCAAGGAGTTTATCCAACCAGAACCAATTTGCTCACTAATATTAAGCCACTGTCCACCATCGGTAAATGGAAGAGATAAAATCATAGCTCCCGAATAATCGCTCAAAACTCCGCCAGCATACATTGCTAAATCTGATGCCGTCAGTGTTGTAATTGCCCCGGCATTAGGTAACTGAGGCGAAATATCACCCCATCCGCTACCATTGTATTGATATAAAGCGGATCCGGAACTCTGGTTACTTTCTCCTCCAGCATATAAAACCAAATTCCTATATAACAAGGTATAAATAGATTTACCATTGAAAGCTTCCGGAGAGTTCCCGACATTAGACCATTCGCCATCATTGTATGAAGCAGCAACAAAACTATTGCCATTATAATAGCCACTAGTATAAAGAGTGTTATCTACTAAAACTAAACTTGTTAATAAATAGTATCTAACGTTATTATTACCAAGATTATTTCCCAAGTTTTGTACCGCTTGCCAGTCACCACCATTGACTGACGAATATACTGTTGGCCACTCACCATCATAACCAGACTGCCCACCAAGATATAAAACATTTTCATTTGAAGTAAGCACATTTAATCGGCTTAATTGAAGTGAATCGGCAAATAAACTCTCAGAGTCAGCAACGGATGTCCAGCTAGTTCCATCAGTTACATCAATTTCCGCTACGCCCGGATGTCCGCCACTTTCATAGTTAATGTATCCACCTACGTACAGTTTGTGTTCATCCTTAGATAGAATCATTGGCGCTCCTATATTATCACGCCCCTTAGAAAGTTGTCCAAAAAACGAGCTGGCATTGCCAACTTCCCGCCAGACGCAACTAACTGGGGTTGGCGATGGAGCAGGAGAGGGACTAGGAGATGGCGTTGGCACAGGTTGTGGCCAAGGAACTGTAGAGCTAGTCGCCGAAGTTATAAGATTAACCGTTGACTCTCCGTTAAAATAGCTTTGGTTAATACTAAACGTTTGATTCACCGGATTTGCCGGGTCGGTTAATGAAACTGAATATCCCGCAGGTATAGCAGCCGATTGGGCGATAGTCTTAGTTACACCTTGTTCAGTAATGGCAAATGCGCTAACCGTAGCCAAAGATGGATTACTGCTTAAAATACTATAATTGCTAGCATCCACATCCCCAATATTGGCAACAGCAATATTCTGCTGGGAATTTTCGGGACTCAATATTATTGAGGACGGATAGTTATATAATATTGCGTTTTGCGTTCTCCTTATTGAATTGATTTGTGAAGAAACCTGTTTAAACTGAGTAGCCCCACTAGCAGAAATGTCTAAAATCGCCAATTTAAACTCAAATGGAGAAGTATCTATAATAAAACTCACTGGCATAAGAATGCTCACACTATCTCCCAGTTTTAATGGTACCGCTCCAGGGCCTGAGTTTCCACTAATAACACGTTGCCCCTTTAAGGGTTGATTATCTTTATCTAGTAAAACAACATTATTAAAAATACCAACTTTATCAGATGTAACTACAGCAACAATTAATACATAACGGCTATGGCTGCCAATCACAGGATAGTAGGATAGTTTTACTCCATCAACCCCACTTTCATCTGAAACTATCATCTGTTTCACTCCAATTGGTGCCCTTGAACTTACACCAGAATTACTAGTAGAAAATAGTTGTTTTAGCTCACTCACGAAGTTATCGTTCGTTGCACCTATAACAAAACTACCGCCGCGGGTTGCAATAGTCAAATTTAGTTTAAGGACACAGTCTTCTTGCGGATTGAGCACTGCACAACTCTCTGCACTTTTTGAATCAATGCTCACATTTGATCCGCCACCCAATATTGAATTTAGATTATAGCTGATATTATTTACTGATCTACTCTCATCGGTATTGCTAACAACAACATATCCATTTCCAGAACTACTTTCAAAACTTGCCAACTCATAGGGAGAAAAAAATTCAAGTGAAGAAAGATTGCCAGAATTGGAGTTTCCGCTATCTACTGAACCACCGCTGCTGCATCCTGTAATTATTGTGCCTAAAATAACGAGAAACAGTTGGCTGAATTTTTTGTCATTTTTTTTGCTTGCTTGTTTCATGATATAAAATTAGCTCCTAAAACAAATAGCAGGTTATTTAATCTATGCCTATTTTAACATTTTATTTTACTCAAGTATTATCCAAAACGGATTAAACCAAGCCTTGATTATAAAACACACAGAGCAAAATTCATATCAGACTGAAATATAGCAATATTTTCAACAAAATCCGTGTCGCAATTTTACACACCCACTATACCTAACAAAAAAATCAAACACTTTATAAATTTAGCAACTGTGTTCGTGCATTACAAGCGTGACAATTAGCACAGGGTACTGATAATACTTTACCATCGGGGAATGTTTTATAATGTGGTCTTCGGCACGACCATGTGGAATTACGAATGTCATCTGGCAACATCTCCCAAATTTGCTGTTTGGTTAAATCAACTACAGGAGTTAAACATTTGGCAGATGAATAATTTTGCCGACCTACATTGTTAAGAAGCAGTTCTTGCTCAACACAATCGACTATTTGAATATTTGAATCACCACCCGAATTTTTATCATCCAATGTACGACCAATTACAATAGCCTCTATGCTTAAATCAATATTTACCAAATTAGCTGCGACAAACCCATAAACATCAGCATCAATCGGAACCCGTGGTGCTAAAAAATTAAAATCCATGATTGTTGATGAATAATAAAGCTGATGATGAGTATATTTACGGAATAATGGAATAGTTTGTTCAACCGCCTGTTTTTCAGCATAATAACGTCCGGTAGCATTCACAATATGAACATGATGAATTAAAACTTGATAGTTTGAATAGCTTTCATCGTTGATTATTTTCCACAAAGCTCCGGCTGAATCCAAGCCACCAGAATATAGGCATAATATTTTGGGAACTCTTGTCATCGTTATATAATCCTACTAAAAACTAATCGCATTGAGAAAATAATAATAGTTGATTTTGTCATACTTATTTTTTTAATATCTTCCTGAACTCAAGTACAAAATTTACAATTTAATACTCCCGCTACCATACCGCTAAAACCAGCTCCGTCCCTCAAGACATTTGCAGTCGCAAAATTACATAATGCATCAATATCTTAATATGTTAAAATTGGCAATCTGGCAATAATTATCCAGCCATGGTCGGCTTATTCAGGATCCGCGCAAATAGCGGCATGATTCCTCCTAGCAATAACAATCCAAATGGCGTAATGACATTTAGCAACAATTGGAAATACCATTGACTGCTATACATAGTGACACCTTTGGGAAACATCCCCATGATAATTGCAAAAACAGTTAAACCACAACACCAAAAGCCAATCAGCATTCCCAACGATCTATTATTGATAAAGCGGTAATCGGCATTCAAACTTTCGGCAATTTTCTTAACCGCAATATAGGCAACAAAAACCCACACGTAGCGCATCGGCATGACAATTGAATTTAAATCCAATAACCAGTTATATAAATCATTCATATTTTTGATGCCAAATGCGGGGACTAAAATCAAGATTCCAACCAAAATTGAAGTCAGAATATAACCATTAATCGGCGCACCAAAACGATTTTGCTTATTAAGCGCCTGCGGCACAAAGCGCGGGTTAGCCTCACCTAGGAAAACTTTAATCGGTGCATCAATTGAAAACATCAAAGCAGCTACTTGTCCAATCCCATTAGCCAAAGCATAGATAATCATTAGCCAATTACCGACACCATAATATTCTCCAAGCATCTGAAAGGCATAGTATTGTCCATTCATTTTGAGATCTTTGGGGATGTTATTACTGTCAAACATAATTCCCATTGCAAACGATCCCAATAACGCCGACATCGCCACCATAATTGCCAATGCTAACATCGCTCGCGGAAACTCCTTGGAGGGGTTGTGGGTGCTATTAACATAGGGGGCTAATTTTTCGCAACCACCAACCGCAAATAACAGCATTGAAATGGTGGTAAAATAGGTGAAATCAAGGTTGGGAATAAAAGTATGCCAACTCCAGTCATGAGTTGCCGAATGGATTCCGCGCAATTGTGGTGCAGCTAACGCCAAAAGGACAAACAGCATTGACATTACCAACATGGACGTTCCAGCCAGCACGCCAATTTTCTTCAAGGAGGTAATCCCCCGTGAAGCAAGTACCACGAAGCCCAAAAATACAACCAAGGTAATTGATTGCAGCAATAGCGGGTTAATTGCCTTGATAACACTACCCTGTCCAAAAATTGCCCAGCTAAGTGCGATTAATGCGGCCTGCGGTTTCTGAGCCAGATATGGAACATGTACTACCCAGTAGGTCCAGCCTGCCAAAAATGCCATCGTTGGTCCGCAGGTTTGCTTAATCCACTCCGAAACGCCGCCGACACTTTTATTGAAAATCGAGCCCATTTCGCCAACCATCAATGCATAGGGTACAAAATAGCACAATAACACCACTATCCATGAAATTACAACCTGTAACCCCAAATTAGCATAGTTATTTACCACATTACCAAAGCCCCACACGACCGTAAACAAAAGTAATGATAAATTATACCAGCGAAACTGTTTAGCACTATTACTCATGATTTCCTCAACTATTAATTATGAATCAAATATCAATTATTAATTTTATATCACAAACCGCAGTTATCTTGGCGATAACAACACACAAACATTACTATAGCACTTTAGATATAATTGACCATAGTTGATTGAAAAAAATTTATTCGCCGACAACCCCGGCAACAATTCGATTTAATATTAAAAATGCATTAAGCCCCAGTAAATTAGTTACTGAGGCTTAATTGTAGATATAGAAATATAACATCATCGTGTTACGGGATAAATTGTAGCATTTGTGTTAATTTTTTATTCTATCATTTGCGTATAGCTGCTATACATAAATAGTTAAGGGGTTTAAAAATGCCGCCCAAACATCATAATTTAGTTTCTAACTCATACTATTCTAAACAAAACATCAGTTTCTAATATTAGCTTGTGTTGGGTATAGTTCCGCCAAAGGTAAAACAGAAGCGCTTGATTTGGTAGATTTTTTGAAACCACCAGCGGCAAGCAGATGTTTAAGGTGCGCAAAATCATCAAACTGGCTAGTCCCGTACAATGACGCTTCTAGCATGCGAAGTTGCATAACTAATTCCGGCGAATCCGCCAACAAATGACAAATATCACCCAATGAATGCAGCGGCTGTTGCCAATTAAGTCGCGCCCATTTAATCAATTCTGTGGTCACCCGCGAAGAATTACGCTCATCGCAGGCAATAAGTACCAATTTTAATTGTGCATCTATCGCCGCCGCAGTTGCTGGCTGCAAAGTATTATCCAACTGATTGGTCGTGTCGGTCGGTTGATGCCGAGTTTTTTTACGCCATAACACCACCGTTACCAGAAGAGTCAAGAGCCACAAACCAGCAAAGATAAAGGTTAAATAGTGCCAAAGGTTAGCACCATGATTTTTAGTTTCACGAGCATTGGCAATCGGGCTGGTCGTATTTCCAGCGGTACTTTCGGAAATGGTATTTGCAGTTATCGGCGAATTAGCCATGCTAGTGGTTACACCATCCACCGTCACAGTTTTAGCCGGCAAAGTCGTGGTTTCCTCACGATTGCTGGCAATATTCCACCATTTTATGCTAATCGCCGGAAAAGTTATCGTGCCGTTTTTAGTTGGAACATAGGCGATTTTAAACACTCGTTGCCCCAAGACCCCATCATTAGTAACACTATCCTGGGTTTGTGATTTATCGGGATAAACTTTTACCTCAGTTGGCGCAGCGAAAGAGAAATCTGGAATTGCACTTCCAGAAATTCCCAGCGCCTGAACCGTTATAGTGCGGGTAATTGGATCACCATTATTAACTTGCGTGGAATTTAACGACCAACTTTCATTCATCAATAATTCTTTTGCCGGCAACCAATTACTGCTACTAAACCCTGCGGGTAAGGGTTTTATGACAACCGTTTGTGGCTGCGATTGAGTGTTAAATGGTTGATTATTGAACATCCCAAAGATGTCGCTGCCGCCGGATGAGACCGCACCGCTAATTTTCACCGCGGGAATAACTAACTTACCGGGTTCTTTAGCGGTAAGCAAAAATTTCTGCTCGGAGACCTGATAATTGCGTCCGTTCTCATTGGCGCTATATTGAATGGTTTTACCAGTGGGCTCAATGGTGGCACTATCAAGTTTAAGATCGCCCATCGTTACATTGGCAACTGGTTGTGAGTAAAAGAATTTGACACTCAAAACCACCGGCACCCCGGGATAGCTGCTATGATCAGAAAGTTCGGTTACCACAAACAATTGCTCTTTAGCCTGTGCTGCTGCCGCTTTTGATTGAGGAGTTATCTCAACCGTCAAACTATTGGTCTTATCATTACCGACACTCAAGGGTGGAATCAATAATTTGCCGCTGGTTTTGGCGGTTAGGGTTACAATATAGCTCTTTTGCGAAGAGGTTTTGCCATTGATAATGCTCATTTGCGAGCTATTTGAAGTTCCCAAAACTTCAAAATCGGCAGTTAACGGCTGCAAATCCGGAGTGCCGTTGGCGGCATCAATGGTTAAATTGAAACTTTGCCCCACCGTGATCTGATCGCGATCCACCGACGCCGTTACCGTTGCCAAAGCCATACTGTTAACGGCCGCCAAGATAATGAATAATTTTGATTTATTGTCCATTGTTACTACCCTGTGCTGATTGATTTTGATAATCCCGTAAAAATTTATTGCGCAGCAAACCGCCCGGATCATCGGGGATTTGTGATAATACCGCCGCGACTTCGCGATCTTCGGGCGTCATTTTTTGATTGGAATTGCCAACCGTTGCAACCACGCCTCCCGTATTAGCAGGATTATTATTTGATTTATTCCCTGCTGCCTGTAACTGCTGAGAACTAGGTTGATTTGGCGGCAGCGCCTTACCCGGATGCGAACCTGCCGCAGTTGGCGAATTATTCGGGTTAGTTTGCGACTTGCTGGCGATATTATTATTTTGCGGCGCGGCACCGTTGCTGCTACCTGACTGAGAAGCAGGCTGTGATTGGGCGAGTTCTTTAGTGCCTTGATTGGTACTTGAACTATTACCCGACTGAGCAGCGGATTGCCCGCCAGATTTTGGCGTTCCAGTCGAATTATTTTTTGCCGCTTGGTTTGCTAAATTTTGCGGCGGTTGTCCGGCTTTATTTTCCGGAGATTTACCCGGCGAGGAGTTACTATCAGACTTATTTCCGGCAGAATTTTTATTTTTTGAATCCGCTGATGACTGGGAATTCTGTTGATTTTGCGACGATTGAGAATTTTTCTGGTCTTGCGGTGATTGTTGCTGCTGTTGCTGCTGCAATTTTTTAATTAAATCCAGATTATATTGGGCATCCTGATTCTGCGGATTTAATTTCAATGCTTCCTGATAGGCTTTGATCGCCCCCGGATAATTGTTTTGATAGGCCAAGGCATTGCCCTGATTATAAAATCCATCACTGGTTTTATCGGTAGCAAATGACCCGGCTGCCGCCTGATAATCATGACTATTAAAATACGCCACACCCTGCCAGCGCGAATCGCTAAATAATTTGGCCGCCGACTCAGGATGCTGTTTCAGCAATTTAGCCGCCTGTTGATTAGAGTTATACCATAAATCATTCCAACTCAGAGCATAACAATTTTGCTCAATGGTCAAAAATAGCACCAGCCCAACCAGCAGATGAATTATTCGCGACATAATTTCTCCCACCATCCTTTACGCGCAATAACCGCAATCAGAATAATTAGCGCCCAGATAAACCAATAGCCCTGATCTTTCCATAAGCTTTTACTTTCACGGCTAAGGCTTGGCTGCAAGCTTTGCTGCCGGTGCTCCAACTGATTTAATAATGTCGCAACATCGCCATCATCGCTGGTAAAATTCACCAGCGTACCAGCGCCGCTAGTGGCTAATTGTTCAAGCTTATTACTAGCGAGTTTGGCAAGCACAACATTACCCTTATCATCGCTGACAAATCCGCCATTGGCATTAGCAATCGGACCACCATTAGCCGTCCCAATTGCCAAGACCTCAGTAACATAACCTTCTTGGGCTAATTTCGCGGCAATTTTATTATCAGCAGCGGTTGGTGGTGATGCGGTTATGAGAAGAATTTGTCCGCTATTAAATCCACCTTGCGCCAATAACTGAGCCGATTTCTCTAAAGCCGCACCAATATTTGACCCGCTTACCGGCACAATCGAACTATCCAAAACCGGCACCATATTGGCAATGGTGTTACTATCGGCGGTTAATGGCGAAACGACAAACGGTGCTGCAGAAAAAACCACCATTCCGGTTTGTCCCTCATTGATGGCTTTAAGCACATCCAAAACTTTATATTTGGCGCGCTGTAGCCGCGATGGTGGAACATCATTGGCATTCATGTACGGTGAAACATCCAAAGCAATTACCCGCGCCAGATTTTTTTGATACAGTGGAGTTGAATATTTAGACCAAGTTGGTCCGCTTAGCGCTAAAATGGCCAATAGCCAACCACAGAAAACTATCAACGGCAAGCTCAGCGAATCTTTAGCACTGGATTTTACCAATAACTGCGTGAGCAAATGCGCATCACAATATTTTTCCCAGTTGCTATGACTGGCACTACCGCGTTTAATCCACAGCACCAGCAAAGCCACTGCCGGAATTATCATGATTAGCCACCATGGACGCAAAAAATGAAAATCAGCCATTAATTAGCACCCCGTTTAAAACTCAAACCGACCAGTAACATACTTAAAACCAACGCCGCACCCAACGGATAGGGATAAAAAGGAATCCGCGGACGAATGGTAATTTTGGCACTTTGTACCGGTTCGAGATGATTAATTGCTGAATAAATATCATTAAGACTTTGCCCATCTTCCGCACGAAAAAATTCACCACCGGTGATACGGGCAATTTCCTGCAAGCCTTTTACATCCAAATCACTGGAAGGGTTGACCGTTTGCGTGCCAAATAAGGTCTGCACCGTCATCTGACTGGCACCAAGCCCAATTGTATAAATTTTGATATGTTCTTTTTGCGCCAGCTCGGCGGCCTGCTGCGGATCTAAAACTCCGGCATTATTGCCACCGTCGGTAAGTAAAATCAACGCTTTGCTGTTTCCAGGCGAGTTCATCAATTGCTTGATGGCTAGACCAATCGCATCCCCAATTGCCGTTTGGGTTCCGGCAATCCCAACACTGGCATCATTTAACATCTGGCTAACCGTCGTACGATCGAAAGTCAACGGAGTTTGCAGATACGGACGAGTACCAAAAAGTATCAATCCCAAACGGTCACCCTGCCGTTTTTGGATAAATTGACTGGCCGCCGCACTTACCACCTGAAAGCGGGTTTGCATCTGTCCATTAACCTGCATATCCGGCGTTTGCATGCTTCCGGATAAATCAACTGCCAACATTAAATCACGACCGCTCTCATTAACCGGCAACGGTTTTCCTAACCACTCAATACCGCTACCAGCAACCACCACCAGTACCCACAGTACCAGCCACAAATATTTACTGCCGCGATTAGCTCGATTAAGCGCTGTTGTTTGAATTAAACCGCTGCTTTGCAGTTGCTTGAAAAAAGGAATTTTTAATGCGGCATGACTTTCATTGGCGGCTTTGGGTAATAGCAAACGTAGAATAAACGGCAAAAATACTGCCAACAGTATCCATGGATAAGCAATATTAATCATAATACCACCTTGAGATAACTACGAATCACGGCAAATAATTCGCTAAAATCGCTTAATTCCGTCCGGCAGTAGGGATTAGCCAATAATTTACCGCTACCTTTTGAAAAATCGCTGGTCTTGCCGCTATTATCAAGGAAAATCAACCATTCATTACCGGTTAGCAACTGTGGTTTTTCCTCTGGGTAATATTTAACCGCCACGCGTTTAAGAAAAACATTGACGGTAGCCAGCACTTCCGGTGACGGATTGGTCAAATATTCATTTTCAATCGCTAACCATTGCTCTGTAATCGTTTGCCGTAGTTGTTTAACGGCACAATATTTGCGATAACGCCACCAGACAATTACCAGCACGACAATCACCACCGCCAGTAGCAAATACCAGCCAATTGCAGGCGGCCACCAAGACACTTCCGGCGGTAAATGCAGCGGCTTCAATTCGGCCAATGGATTTGCTGAATTAGTAGCCATAACGTTTAATCCCATAATTTAAAGTTGCCGCAATATCATCGCTAGTTGCCAGCTCGATTAGCTGGGCATTGCTGCTGCGTGAGATTTGTGCCAACTGTTCGATTCGCTGCTTAAAAGGCTCTGCATAATTTTCGCGATTATTCGCGGTTGCTGCAATATCCAATTGTAATTTACCATCGGCAGTAAAATAAAAGCGCCCACCAGCCGGCAGATTTTTTTCCAACGGGTCATAGGCAACGATATTAATGACTTCACACTTACTGCCGATTAATCGTAAATAGGTTTCAACCTCCGGATTTAGCTGATAAAAATCGCTGATAATAATCACAATACTTCCGGAAGTTAATAAAGAATAGATTTTTTGCAATGCCGTTGCCAAAGAACCGCCAGTGGATGACAGTTTATTCGGATGTGCCAGATAATCAAATAAATTCAGCAGGTTTTTAGTCGCCCGCCGTGGTTTAACAAAAGCACTACCCTCATCACTAAACACACAGCCGCCAATTTGTTCCTGATGATTTAACGCGGCAAAGCCCAGTATTGCCGCCGCTTTTGCCGCCAGCACATTTTTAAATGCCACCCGCGTGGCAAACTGCATTGAACTGGATTGATCAACGACCAGATAGATCGCCCGCTCACGTTCTTCGCGATAAATTTTGGTATAGGTTTTGCCGAGTTTGGCGCTTAATTTCCAGTGGATCAGGCGAATATCGTCACCAGGCTGATAGCGCCGAACTTCATCGAAATCCATTCCCCGCCCACGGGCTAATGAAACCCGGTCACCAATTAAGTGCGAATTGACTTTTTGCTGATTGAAAAATTGAATATTACCGGCAAAAAAGCGCATTGCCAACAATTCTTCAATTTGCGGCATAATTGCGTGCGTTTTTTTCATGGCAGACTCGTTACGGTATTGCAACCAGATTTAACAGGCGGTCAATCACCTGATCGCTGGTAATACCCTCGACTTCCGCCTCAAAGGTCAGTAAAATCCGATGGCGTAATACTTCGTGAATCAAGGCATGGACATCGTGCGGGCTAACATAATCATTACCGGATAACCAGGCATGAGCACGTGCCGAACGTTCCAGCGCAATAGTTCCGCGTGGACTGGCGCCAAAACGAATCCATTTGGCAAGTTGCTGGTCATATTTAGCCGCCATGCGAGTGGCAAGAACCAGTTGAATAATATACTCTTCAACCGCTTGCGCCACGTGAATGTTATTTAACGCCCGTTGCGCGGCAAAAATCGTTTCCTGCGACAATTTGGGTTTGGTAATGCTATCATCATTATAACCATTCCGATTGAGCGCCAAAATCTGTTTTTCCGCCTCAGCATCCGGATAATCAATTTTAACGTGGAACATAAAGCGATCCAGTTGCGCTTCCGGTAACGGATAAGTTCCTTCCTGCTCAATTGGATTCTGTGTCGCCATTACCAGAAATAAATTCGGCAACTGATAGGTATGTTTACCAATGGTGATTTGTTTCTCGCCCATCGCCTCTAAGAGTGCCGATTGAACTTTCGCCGGAGCGCGATTAATTTCATCCGCCAAGAGAAAATTATGAAATAATGGTCCGTGCTGGAATTGAAAAGAATGTTCTTCCGGGATATAAATATCGGTGCCGGTTAAATCCGAGGGCAGTAAATCCGGAGTAAACTGAATCCGGTGATAGGAACAGTCAATGCAGGACGAGAGGGTTTTGATTGCGGTAGTTTTGGCTAAGCCCGGTGCACCTTCAACCAATAAATGACCGGAAGACAACAAGGCAACCACCAGCCGCCGAGTCAGCGCGGTTTGACCAACGATCCGGCTGTCTAAATAAGCTAATAATTCAGTAAATTGTTGATGTTCATTCATATGAATCTCCCCATGCGTTAGATCAGATTGATAACCAGCTAGGCACAGGATTTAGACTCTAAGGTATCAAATTATCTGCACCGCCAGCGAATTAAATTACCTAAACTCTTTAACTTAGTAGCGCGAATTTTAGCAAAAAATATTTTGTTTGACAAGTCAAAAATTACACTGCTATAACAAATTTGAGCGCAATTGCGAATATATATAAATACATTTCAGTTAGTTATGTTTGCGCAACTGACCATATTCATGAACAATCACGAGCATACTTTCCCGTGACATCATGCCGGGATTAGTTCCAGGATATCCTTGCGGTACCGGAATTTTTAATCCTTGATAATAGCTCCGCCACAGCGGTAAAATCTGACCGTGATTATCGGCAAAATTCATGGGCTGGCTATGGAAAAACACTTGCTGGTGATTAGCTTCTTGGAAGGAATCAGCAATTAATTCCGAGCAATAGAAAGACTTGCCATGTGCAGGAATAAAGCTATCATTATAGGGTTTGCCTAGCTGTTGTTTAGCATCTTTAATTGCTATCGGAATCAGATATTGATATGCTGGTTTTAGCCGTCCAACCATCACCCGCGGATGATGGTGACTATCCAAACTACGGGTTAAAAATTTATTCAGCGGAGTTATTACTACACCATTGGAACCCGCTTCAATTACCTGAACAGCAGACTCCGAGGAATTAATAACCATGGCAACATGCGAAACATAACTATTGTTATAGCCATACGTCACACTATCGACACTATCACAAAATTTGCCGCAGTTCAAATCCTGAAATAATAGGTCGCCGCTTTCAAGCTGGAAGTTATCGGCAAGAGCGACTGAAGCGATTAAACTCCAGCCGCAGAATACTGCAATTTTAAGCATAGATTCTTTGTTTTTCGACATAAATAATGCGCGGCTCACCAAATTAGGTTACTTATACTTCAGAGTTTGATTTTTAATTTTAAGTGAATTGTGAAGATGATTAGAGTTTGTTTACGTAAAGAACGTCATTTTGTGAACTGTCTGAGCGTAGCGAGTTTTTCACAAAATAGTTCTACGTATTACAAACTCTTAACTTCGTAACACTTGAACGACAAAATTAAAAACCAAACTCTGAAATAAACACAATGCATGATGTCAGTTATTAGCTAATTGCGGCTTTTACTTTTTTCACCTGTTGCATCAGATCGGCAAAAGTCGCAAAGCTAATCGTCTGTTTAGCATCGGAAATTGATTTTTCCGGATCGGGGTGCATTTCAACCAAAATTCCTTGCGCACCCGCGGCAACCGAAGCTCGCGCCATCGGCAGTACCAGCGAACGCACACCGGTACCATGACTAGGGTCGGCAATTACCGGTAAATGCGTCAATTGCTGCAACGCTGGAACCGCATTCAAATCCAGAGTATTGCGGGTAAAGGTTTCAATGGTCCGAATCCCACGCTCACAGAGGATCACATGCGGATTTCCGGCGAGCATGATATATTCAGCAGCCATCAGCAATTCATGGTAAGTCGCCGCAAAACCACGCTTGAGCAAGACCGGAGTTTTTACTTTACCCAATGCAGTTAGCAAGGCGTAATTTTGCATATTGCGCGCCCCAATCTGAATTATATCCAGATATTTTTCGGCATCCGCAAGCTGGGAGGCATCCATAATTTCCGACACCGCCAACAATCCATATTTAGCACTGATTTCAGCGATTAGTTCCAATCCCGGCACACCCATCCCCTGAAACTCATAGGGAGATGTGCGCGGCTTATAGGCACCACCCCGCAATGCTTGTGCCCCATGCTCTTTGGCAACTTTGGCACAGGCTTCCAATTGCTCGCGGGATTCAATCGAACACGGACCGGCAATAACCAGCAAATTATCACCGCCGATTTTGACATCTTTGATGCTAATAATCGTATCACTGGGTTTGGTCTGACGGCTGGCAAGCTTGAAATTATTGGTAAGCGGATGGACTTTAAGCACTTGCGGCAATAACGCAAAATGTTCGGTGACCACCAGCGAATCAACTCCGCCAATAATCGCCAACATATTATAGTCACTTTCAACCACCCGAAAACCCATATTTTCCAGGCGATCGATCAATTCTTCTTTATCCAGATAATTAATTTCCGGATTTAATTCAAGCAACATCGAATAGCTCCCGAGTAAAAGTACTTAATTCAGCGGGGGTACAATTTTGCGTCACTTTGGCAACCAAATATGAGCCAACCACACAACCATCGGCTAGGCGCAAAATTTCTTCAACCATGGCATTATTGGCAACACCAAAACCAACTGCAATCGGCAAATCAGTGACACTGCGTAATTTGGCTAATTGATCTGGTAAATCCGCTGGTAAACCATTGCGGGTTCCGGTAGTACCCTTTTGGCAAGCATAATAGACAAAACCATTATCAACGCCGTGCAAAATCTTTTCCATCCGCGCTGAGGTGGTTGAGGGCGCAATTACGGTAATATTGGATAAACCTAACTGCCGGCAATAATGGCGATAATTAGCCGCCTCTTCATACGGTAAATCCACTACCAAGACCCCATCGGCTCCGGCATTTTTGGCATCCTGCAAAAATTGATACAAATTCCCTTGAATCGGATTATAGTAGCTAAATAAAATCATTGCGACTGCACTTTTAGCGCGAATTTGGCGGACAATTTCCAAGCTTGACGCAACGGTAGTTTGTGCCGCTAACGCCCGTTCCATCGCCAATTGAATCACTGGACCATCGGCAACCGGATCCGAATAAGGAATACCTACTTCTAATAACGTCGCACCACCAGCGGCTAAGGCCAGAAAATATTCGACACTCTTTTCAACACCACCATCACCAGCGGTAAGATAGGCAATTTTAGCTTTTGGTTGAAAGGCATTTTTAATTCGTAACATGGATCAGTCCTTTTTCAATAAGACTCGGCAAATCTTTATCTCCGCGTCCTGATAAATTCACTAATATCCGGGTTTCCGGATCTATGGTTGCCGCTACTTTCATCAAATAGCCCAGCGCATGCGAAGATTCCAGCGCGGGAATAATTCCTTCGCTATGGGTTAACAGTTCAAACGCCGCCAGCGCTTCTTTATCGGTAACCGAATCATAGTGCGCCCGTCCGGTAGCAAACAAATCTGAATGCTGAGGCCCTACCGCGGCATAATCCAAACCAGCGGATACTGAATGAGTATCGGCAATTTGTCCATCGTCGGTTTGCAGGACATAGGTTTTATTGCCATGCAAAACACCTAAATGCCCTGCTTGAAAGCGCGCGGCATTTTCGCCAACTTTCGGTCCATAACCACCAGCCTCAACGCCAACCAATTTAACTTCGCTATCCTCAAGAAACGCGCCAAATGCCCCAATCGCATTGGAACCGCCGCCAACGCAGGCAATGATTAATTCCGGCAGTAAGCCATTATTGCGTTCTTTAAACTGAATTTTGGCTTCATTGCCAATTACCGACTGGAATTTGGCACACATTTGCGGAAACGGATAAGGACCCAGCGCCGTACCCAAACAATAATGGGTATTTTCATAGCTGGAAGCCCAATCACGTAAGGCTTCGTTTACCGCATCTTTAAGAGTAGCACTGCCCTGCGTTACCGGTACGACTTTAGCACCCAATAAGCGCATTTTAATCACATTGGGCATCTGGCGTTCAACATCAACCTGCCCCATATACACCACACATTCCAAGCCCAGTTTGGCACAGGCAGTGGCGGTTGCAACACCATGCTGTCCGGCACCGGTTTCGGCAATAATCCGGGTTTTGCCCATTTTCTTGGCCAATAAACATTGTCCGAGTGCATTATTAATTTTGTGCGCGCCGGTATGGGTTAAATCCTCACGTTTCAAATAAACATGTTTTAAGCCCAATTTTGCCGCAAAATTTGGCACCTCAGTTAAGGCGGTTGGACGACCAACATAATTTTTAAGTAAATCAACAAATTCGCTTTGAAATTCAGCACTCAGTGCAATATCTGTATAAGCCTTAATCAAATCTTCTAGTGGCGCAATCAATAATTCCGGCACATACATTCCGCCGTAAGCGCCATAGTAAGTTGGGCGCACGGTTGCCAAAAATTCACGAACCATGCCATAATCTTTAACCCCGCGCGAACTCTCAACGCCGGATGATAAATCCACGCCATCCGGAGAAAATTCGGCAATCTTTGCCAGCACATTATTTTTATCTATTGCTCCGGCTAGGAAGAAACGAAATTGCTTGTCAAAGGGCTTGTCATTCCTGCGCAGGCAGGAATCTAGTTCTTTTTCATACAAAACAAAATCCTGTGCCGGATTCAATGAAGCTGGCAATGGGTTGCCATCGGCAACATAAATGATCGGTTTATTGCGTATTTGCAGCGCTGATAATGCCCGCCGTGGACTATCGCCATGCAACTGCAAAACATCCAGATTTAGTTGATTATCAATCGTTTCAATCTGTTCTTGTGTTTCATCAAAAAATACCCCGACCACCTGAGTTGGGTAATCTTTAACCGCGGCACAAATTGCCTTGGCGGTGGCAATATCAATCTGGCGCGGCGAATGCGCGGTAAACAGCAGGCCGATATAATCGGCACCGCTGGCGGCAACTTTCTGTGCCATTTCCGGTGTGGTAATTCCACAAATTTTAACTAACATGTTATAACCTTTAAATAATATTAATAATTGTATTTAGGTTTTTGATTATAGCCTATCTTTGGATTATTTGATTCATACCGCAAAATTAATTCGTTCTCTTTTTGATCAACAATCTCACTATGTCCTGCTGGTTCAAAAATTTCCCAGATTATTTCTTTTGTTATCGTAAATGACCTTCTATCTTCAATAGAAAAATCATCTTCCAATAATTTCTTATTTGGTGAACCATAATAATTTATATCATCTGTTCTATCTTGACCAATATAAATTTTCCCATTAGGATAGGTAATTTTATAGATTACTTTCCTTTGCAATTTTATTTACCAAAAAATTCGGCAGGATTTTCCAAGCGCGATAAAGCCTCGCCCACCAATACGCCATCATAGCCCAGAGCTAAAGCTGCTAGCGCCTGCTCGCGGGTTTTAAGACCGGATTCAGCCACTTTCACCACCCCAGCCGGTATCAATTTTATCAATTCAGCAAACTGATTCGGGTGCATCGAAAAATCATTTAAATCACGTTGATTAACGCCAATTACATCGGCATCGGCTTTCAAAGCAATATCCAGTTCGTTGGGATTATGCACTTCCACCAAAACTTCCAAACCAAAGCTGTGGGCTATTTTTGCCATTTCAATGGTGTTTTCCTGCAAGACATGAACAATCAGCAAAATCACATCCGCACCATTGGCAGCCGCTTCAGCAATTTGTGGTGGTGTCAACATGAAATCCTTGCACAGAACTGGTACTGGTGAATCTTTCAATCCGGCAGTAACCAACCGCAAATCCGCCATTGAGCCGTTAAATCCGGCATCGGTCAAGACCGAAATGGCAGCTGCACCAATCGAAACATAGTGTTGTGCTCGTTCCAACGGATTACCAATATCGGCAATATGTCCGGCTGACGGTGACGCGCGTTTGATTTCGCTGATCACCGCAAACTCACTCGCCAGCAATGCTGCCCTCATACTTTTACGTTTTTGTGGTGCTGAATATTTGCGATGGACAATTTGTTGGAGTTTATTTAACGAAATAATATTGCCTTGCGCCAAGCGTGCCTGCGCCAGCCGCACACCCTCGATCAGGCTACTAGCCTTACCGTAAACAAAAAGTGCGGCACCGGCATTCAATGCCAATGAATCGCTGATTCCAGTTGTCACCCCGTCATTAAGGGTTTTAATCAGCATCTGGGCATTAAACATCCGGTCGCCACCAGCTAGATCGCTCAACTGTGCCTGAGATAATTCCAATTCGCGTAAATCAATGGTTAAATCACTAATCCCATCACGGGTAACCAGTTTGGCGGTTAACGCATCGAGTGTACTTAATTCATCCAAACCATTGCCATGGAATACCAGCGATTTGGTGGTTCCCAAGCGGAATAAAGTCTCGGCAATCACCGGCACATATTTCTGTTGATAAACTCCTAAAATTACATGCTCACGTCCAGCAGGGTTTAACAATGGTCCCATTAAATTGAAAATTGTTGGCGTGGCGAGTTTTTTGCGCACCTCATTGAGTTTTTTCAAAACCGGATAAAAATTGGGTGCAAAACAAAAGACAAAGCGATCCTCGTCAATTGCGGCAATAATTTCATTATCACTCAAATTCAGATTAAAGCCTAATTCAGCTAGCACATCTGCCGAACCGCATTTGGAAGACACCGCCCGATTACCGTGCTTAACCACTGGCACACCGCAAGCAGAAGTCAAAAGTGAACCACCCGTAGAAATATTTAGTGTTCCGGCTTTATCTCCACCAGTTCCAACGATATCAACAAAGGGTTTAGCTACCGCCAATTTACGTCCGCTCTCGGTCAACGCCCTATGAAAACCCAGCAATTCGTCGGCAACTTCACCTTTGGCATGGAGTAAACTCAGGAAAGAACCGGCAACCACCGGATCAACGTCACCGAGTAAAGCCTTGGCGGCCAGATAACTATCTTCAACCGTCAAATTTTCACCATTACTTAATTTTACAATACATTTATTTAGCATGACACAATCCCACAAAATTATTCACTATCTGCTGCCCCTCCGGCGTCAAAATTGATTCCGGATGAAATTGTACGCCATAAACTGGATATTCACGATGACTCAATGCCATGACATTACCCTCGGCATCTTCAGCCTCAATTTTCAGCACATTGGGAAAAGTCGCCTTTTTTACACATAAGGAATGATAACGCGCGGCAGTAAACGGTAAATGGACCCGCTCAAATAATTTTCCGCGATTATGAAAAATCAGGCTGGGTTTGCCATGCATCACCTTATCCGCCAAATCAACCACCCCACCATAGGCAACGCCCATCGCCTGATGTCCGAGGCAAACGCCAAAAATTGGGTATTTATGACCAAGTTTCTGAATCACTTCAATACATACCCCGGCTTGATTGGGATGTCCCGGTCCCGGGGACAACACAATTCCCTCCAGATTAGATAACTGCTCGATTTCGGCAACGCTGATGGCATCATTGCGCACGACCTTAACTTCAGCTCCGGCAATAACCAACGCTTGATAGAGATTATAGGTAAAACTATCATAATTATCAATTAACAGTATCATAATCCACCCCCTAAAGCCAATTCGATACTAGCAAGTGCACCGCGTGCTTTCAGATAAGTTTCTTCAACCTCTTTTTCCGGCACCGAGTCATAGACAATTCCCGCACCGGTACGCAATTCCACCTGATTATTCTGAATGAACATGGTACGAATCGCAATTGCTGCTGTCAGATTACTTTTTTCATCAAGCATTAGTACTGCGCCACCATATAATCCACGGCGAGTCATTTCTAGTTCGTCAATAATTTCCATTGCGCGGATTTTGGGAGCTCCAGATAAGGTTCCTGCCGGCAATACCGATTTTAAGACATCAAAAGCATTATATTTTTCATCCAGCTGCCCAACCACATGCGACACAATGTGGCTGACATGAGAATAAGTTTTGACATTTTTGAATTTGGTAACCGTAACCGTTCCGGCTTTAGCAACCGCGCCAACATCATTACGCGCCAAGTCAACCAGCATAATATGCTCAGCAGTTTCTTTTTCGTCATTAAGCAATTTATTAATATCTTCCCCGCGTTTACAGGTACCGGCAATCGGCACGGTTTCAATCACTCCGTCCTTAACCCCAACCAGTAATTCCGGCGAGGCTCCAACAATCGCAAACTCCGGTTCTTCAAATAAGTATAAATATGGCGTTGGGTTAAGCTTGCGCATCGCCCGATAAATTGCAAATGGCGGCAAATCCAGATCGGCGGTAAAGGTTCGTGATAATACCACCTGAAAAATATCACCCTGACGAATATATTCTTTGGCGCGAATGACTTTGTCCATATATTCCTGATCGCTAACATCCGGCTGCAATACCACTTTGGCATGTTCGCCCAATACCGGTATCGTAATATTGCTAAAAAGACTGCTGACAATCTCTTCAACTTCTTCGGCACTGCCTTCATGGCTGATAGTAATTTGCTGGGTTTGGTGATCAAATGCCAATACCGTTTTATACAGCCGGAAGAAAAAATCCGGTACTGGTTTGGCTGGGTGACGATCCGGTAATTTTTCCTTGATTCTAACACCATCATAAGTGACAAAACCAAAGACCTTGCGCCCGTGGCAAAATTCCGGCAATAATAAATAAGGATCCAAATTATGGTGAACTACACTTTGTCCGGCGTAATCAATCGTAACCTCACGGCCAGTTGCGCGAAAAGTTGCCAATGGATGAACCCCAATAAAGGAATATTTGCCATAACCTTCATCATAAGCCGATTCCATCAGGGTTGCCCCCTGCCCACCAAGGGCGGTATAAGCCAAAATCGGCGTTAGGCTGTCATAATGAATTTGACGAACGCTCGGCGTTATCCGCTGAAACGCGCTGTCAAGCTGGGTATCTTTAAATAAACTCATGTTATCATCCTGAAAATTTGCTGGATTATATCATAACTGGCAGTTGTTTTACCGCCATAAGAATTAGAAATAATAATTTGATTTTTGCTGATTTAATCAACAATTGAAGAATCGCAAGCGCGATTTTATCGATGAAAAGGGATTAGATACGCCAATAATGAAAAAGAGAATGGTTTAATTGCATTTTATGAATCCTGAACTATTTTGTACAGACGTAATGATACATCATTACAGTATTTTTGTCAAGCAAATACTTTTTATAACTAAAGAACCGATACGCATAATGTACCAGTTCTTTAAGTAATACATAACATTATCAAAAAAATTATATCTTAAGACACTTTATTTTCAGTGGTTAAAGACTCAATAATATCATACATGTCAGCACCGTAACGCCACACACGATCAACATATTCATCGCCCCAATCCTCAACCAGCATTCCCATTTGATAGATGATCACTTCATCAGCCAATGGTTCTTGCAAAAAAGGATTTTCCGGAGTATGGTGAATTATTTCAACGTCGAAAAGTTCACGGCTCATTTGCATATAGTCGATAGTATGTAAAATATACGCATGCCAAACATCATCCAAATAGTGTATGCCATCCATCATAAAGCGCGTTTGCTTCTCAACATCGCTGCGCATGGCTGTATATAACCATTTCATAAAATCCTTAAACCATTGACGGCTATAATCTAAAGTCCAGCGATTTTCTGACATTAGCCGATAAATTGTCGGCAAATGTTCCCAATTTTCAATCTGCGATTTAGCAGGTAATTTCATTATTTTT